>NZ_JAKTID010000036.1:0-110559 GCF_027854795.1 Acinetobacter sp. AOR34_HL
AATTTTACTATTCGCTATGCCTCGTACCATGCTGACAGATCAACACTGGCAAAAGTTGAAAACTATTTTGCGTAATTTATCTATTCATCACAACTCAAATTTACGTAATTTTATTGAAGCTATTCTCTATAGAATTAGAACAGGCTGTCCGTGGCGAGATATTCCTTCCTATTTCGGTCAATCAAACTCTATTTTCAAACGTTTTAATCGTTGGTCAAGCAGCGGTAAGTTGCTTAGATTATTCAAATTATTAGCATCATGCCCCGATATGGAGTGGATTTTTATTGATGGCTCTCACGTACGTGCTCATCAACATTCTGCCGGTATAGCGAATCAATCCATTTCTAAAAGTGTAGGAGGAAACTCCTCAAAAATACATTTGATTGTTGATTCACATGGCAATCCTATTGATTTCATGATTACCGATGGCACTACACATGACATCAAAGTTGCACCTGATTTAATAGCAACATTAGATTTAAAAGAGACAGAAGTGGTATGCGCAGATAAAGGCTATGATTCAGAACCACTGCGTGAGCAGATCAGAAAAACAGGAACAAAAGCGAATATACCAAAGAAAATAAATAGCCAATCGAACAATGATCATATGGACTGGTATTTATATAAAATCAGGCATTTAGTTGAAAATATGTTTTGTAGATTAAAACAATTTAGAGGGATAGCTACTCGATATGACAAGCTCAAAAGAAATTATCAAAGTGCTGTTGCCTTAGCCTGTATATTTTTATGGCTACCTTTATAGGTTTAATTATGAACAGTAAATGTCAACAGACCCTAGTAAATTATAAAATTAATGAGGATAATAAAATATGAGTATTTCAAAATTCTTTAAAGAATTTGGAGAAATTGTGGAAGGCACTGCTAAATTAACTGGTGAAGCCATTAACGGTGCATGTGGTGTTATTTCAGATATAACAGGTGCAGAATCACTCAAACAAGTAGGGGTTTTGGCTAAAGAATCAACACATCAAACAGGTAAAATTCTTAATCATCTATCTGCAGGAGTTGGCAAGACAACTGAAGGTTTATTAGATGATAATCCTCAAATGCGAGATCAAGGACTTTCTCAATTAGGGAATACTGTTGTAACAACAGCAAAAGGTGTGGTTGGGGGAGTTGTTGTGACTGCCAATAAAGTTGGTGATGTTTTTGAGGCTGTTATCAATGAAGATATGGATAAAGCTAAATCAGCACTGAAAGAGGTTGCAATCATTGGTGGAGCAGCTATTTTATCTGTTGGGGTTCTAGAGGTCGCAGGTGTTACTAATATCGTTGGTGATTCCACTGATATTCCGCCTTCTTCGGGTATAGCTGTAGAAGGGAGCAATGTAGATAATACACATTTTGTAAACCCGCACCATGTAGAAGGGTATACAACATCATCTGGTACTCAAGTTGATGGATATTGGCGAGATGGTGACGGAAATACCGCTTATGATCGTACAGTTGATAATGGTGGAGGGTATCAACAGACGAATCCCGATAATACGATTCTTAATAATCTTAAAGGTTAGGTAAGCTTAAGAATTATTAAGGTTATGCAAATTTATTAAAAGCTAAATAAAAAGTGTATTTTCGTAAGTGCACTTTTTTAAATAGAAGTAAAATTAACATGAACATCCATCACGAAATCGAAAAACTGTTTCAACAGCGCCAAGACATACCATTATTTTATATCGAAAGAGGTAGCCGTTTATGGGGTATGGCAAGCCCTGACAGTGACTATGATGTGCGCGGTTTTCATTTAACCAGTAAAGACCAATATTTTGACTATAAAAAGTACCGTGATCTAATTGAAATCATGGATGGTGATTTTGACTTCGTTTCTTATGATCTTGATAAAATGTTTGGATTACTGGCAAAAAGTAACCCAACGGTTTTGGAATGGGGCAGAGCGCATGTTGTTTATTTTAATGCTTTTCCAGAATGGCAAAGCTTTCGCGATGGACTGATTGAGCGAATCGACTATAGTGCACTATATCACCACTACTTATCGCTGGCGAAAGGCGGTATGAAAGTGATGCAAACTGCTGATAATTTTACTTATAAGAAAGTATTTTATTCGATTCGTGGTTTGATGTCGGCAGAGTTAGCCACTCAAGAAGTCATGCCAGAATTATTGATTACCGATTTATTTTCACAAGTCTCTGAGCATGATCCATTACGTCATTGGGCAGAAGATTATTTGGAAATTAAAAAACAGCAGAAAGAAAAAGCCCAACTTCCTGAAGCGGAACAAGCCGCTATTCTGAATTTACTTGAAACTAAGATTGAGCAGTTGGCTGCTAAAGAGATGCAAAAAGCTGATCGTCGAGAGGGCTTAGAGTGTTATTTAACAGAATATAGCCGACATTTGAAGCAGTATTATTATCAGTAAAATCATTTGCTTATATTTTTCTTTGTCTTGACGGAGTCGTATTGTGTTCTCATTCATATTCAAGATTAGCCTTCGGCTGGAGTTACTTTGGTTTTGCCCAAAGTAACTAAAGGCATTGTCATCTGCAAAACCTGTTCACTTCTTGTATTAATTAAAATTTATCGCAGAAACAGTATCTTCTTGAAATCACGCAGGTTGCAGATGACATTACCGAGTATCATATATTTTATGAGGATTTGATAAATAACCAATCTTTGTTCTAAATCCCATTTTCCAAAATACGCACTTTGACATTAGCCACATGCGCTTTGGTCGCTTCAAAATGCTTTAGCATATGCGCCGTTTGCATATGTGCTTCAAGATGAGCGGTACTTTCCCATTGTTCTAACATCACAATGCTATTTTCATCTTGCGTCTGCATCGCAATTGCTGGTAAATGATCAATCAATGGGGCATAACCGTGACAACCTTCTTCTGCCAATACAGTTGGAATGATTTTTTGGAAAGCATCTAACACTGCTTGGCGGTGTTCTACACCTGCATGTGTCTGAATTTCGGCAATAATTGTCAACATAGCATTTCTCTCTTAAAGGGCAGTCGCAAAAAGCTGATCTAAATGTGCTTTATAAGCTTCGATGTAGCTTGGGACATCAGGCATTTTGATTACATCATTCACGATAAATGTAGGTAATGATTGCATACCCAAGAATTGATTGGCTTTATGGAAAGGTAAATACACGCCATCTACACCCACGCCGTGAAAGAATTGGTCAGGATCAGTGAACGCTTCCATTGGTGCGTTCCATGTCAACGACAACATGTATTTTTTACCTTGAATCAAGCCACCTGAACCATACTTTTTAGAAGCATCAGAACGGCTACGTCCATCGCTTGCATAGAGTGAACCATGACCAATCGTAAAAACATCATCAATATATTTTTTCATCGTCCATGGCGCACCCATCCACCAACCTGGCATTTGATAGATCACCACATCTGCCCATAAATATTTATCAATTTCTGCTTGGATATCATAGTCACTGTCGGTACGTGTCACTTGTACTGTATGACCTAAAGCTTTTAGATGTGATGCTGAAAATTCAGTCAGGGTGTCATTCAATTCACCATTTGAGTGAGCGAATTGTTTCGCGCCATTAATAATTAAAATATTGCTCATAAAATGAAACTCAAAAATAGATTTCTAAAACTTGAGTGCATTTTAGAGAATCTATTGATGAGTAAAAATGCGCAAATAAGCAAAATACTATTGATCAAAAATCAACAATTAGCTGTTTTGTTTTCTAGATTTATAGGCTTTACGAATAAACCAAACTGCAACAATTACAAGGAAAAATGCCCAGAATTGGATCAACCACAAAATAGTTTCTTTAAAATAAGAAAGCCCAATTTTGAATGCATCGGCTATCCGAGTCATTAACGGTTCGCTATCGAGATGTGCAATACGATGAATGTTTAAATCTTGAGTTTTGCGAACCTGTGCTTGTTGAAAATATTCGATGCGTATTGTGCTGTAAGCCAATCGATCTTTGACTTCAAGTTGAGTCAATTGTTGAAGTTGATTATTGACAGTATTCGATGTGCTAGGGCTTTGATTTGCTGTATTAAGTTTTTCTTCTAACAGTTTCAGTTCATATCGCTTAGCTTCATAGCTTTGATTATTAAAGTTCAACATCAAAGGCAACAGGCTATTCAAAAAGGCAGTAACTTGTTCATTTGGAACACGAATCGTAAGTTGTACGGTAGGGATGATTTTTTCATAAACATCTATATGACCATCGAGACGTTCGCGCTGCGAACTATCACTAACCTGATAATTCACTTGTTTTTCTTCGATATAGCCATTTTGTTTGAGGAGTTGCTGTTCAAGTATAGCCGTCGTTTTTTGAACATCTTTGACTTCAAATTGCAGTTGAGCTGTTTTTACTAATTGTCGACTTTGTTCTAGGGTGCTTTGCTGATCACTGAGCAATTGCTCAGGATTTTTTGCAATCTGACTTTGAGATGTATCTTGCGCTGCGGCAACACTTTCAGTGGCTATTGCAGCTTCACCTGCAGGCGCTTCTTCCTTTTTTGAACAAGCAATTACTGAACTGCTTATGATTAAAATTAGAGTTAACTTTTTTGCTAAATCTGACATGTGTGTATGCCTAAAAATTTCTGATATTGATGTTATGGGTTTGTTTTATTTTGAGGATCACAATTGTTATCAAAGCATAGATAAATACAACAAATCTCTCATATGTCGCATACATTTTGTTATTCGACAGTTCATTTTTGCATAGTAGCATAAAAGAATAATGCAAATCGGAAGACTACAAAATGCATAAACTTTGGATCATTTTAGGATGTGGAATTTTTCTGACTGCATGTAATCAACCGATGGCTCAGTCACAACAACAAGCTGCTGTGCAAAAAAGTACAGCGATGCATGCAGTACTACTTGACCAACCCAATTTGTTTCATGATGAAACCAATCTCAAAATTGATCAGCAATTTAATAGTGCTGAAAATCCTACAGATGCTGAGATTACCGTAGAGCAAGCGCAGTTAGATGATTCGGTAGCGGCTATTCGCACTGAATATCAGTTAAAACGTGATCAAGAGACTTGGAAAGTGGTGAATAAAAAACAAAGCTATCAATGTGCTCGAGGAGGGAATACCAAGACTTTCCAGTTTGAGCTATGTCCTTAAATGGTGAGTTATCTTTTTAGGTCGTGTGAAAGTTGAGCAGAATTGTGGATAACTTTTTGGTTATTCACATATCCACACAATTGATTTGCTTTGCTTAAATTGCGGTCATTTTTAAAAAGTGCTAAAGTTGCGCTTGGAAATTTTTCCAATGGGTAAAACTTTTTACCAATCTCACGTAAATAAATTGTTTTCTTAATACACCTTGTGAATACGGTGTTTTCACACTTTTACATGCGCTCTCACTGCATGGAAATCAAAATTTAATTTAAATCAAAACCATAAAATGATGTGGTGCGGAATCTATTTTCTTTTTTTCAGAGAAATAGACGGCACACGAATTGGTTATTTTTGTGAATAAAACATGATGACGAATAATCAAAGCATGACGTTAAACCGTATAACGCTCATGTTTCCATTGGCTTTAGTGCTATTTGAGTTTTCAGTTTATATCGGTAATGACTTGATTCAGCCAGCGATGTTGGCGATCACAGAGCAATTTGCAGTTAGCGCAACTTGGGCACCATCTTCAATGTCATTTTACTTATTGGGTGGTGCTAGTGTCGCTTGGTTACTGGGACCACTTTCAGATCGGCTTGGACGTAAGAAAGTCTTATTGGCCGGTGTAGCTTTTTTTACGATTTGCTGTTTGTTGATTTTATTGACCCATAATATTCAACAATTCCTGACCTTGCGCTTCTTGCAGGGTATTGGTTTAAGTGTGATATCAGCCGTTGGATATGCGGCAATTCAAGAAACTTTTGAAGAGCGTGATGCGATTAAAGTCATGGCATTGATGGCAAATATCTCCTTGCTTGCGCCTTTGCTTGGACCTGTATTAGGCGCGTTCCTGATTGATTATGTGTCATGGCACTGGGGCTTTGTGGCGATTGCTTTTATTTCTTTTCTCAGTTGGTTCGGCTTAAATAAATTTATGCCAGCCTCGCAAGAAAGTCGTAAACAAGCGAAACAACCCTTTCGTTATATTTGGGATGATTTCAAACAAGTATTTAGTAATCGCCAGTTTTTAGGTTTAAGTGTTGCATTACCGATTGTAGGAATGCCACTGATGCTGTGGATTGCTTTGTCACCGATTATTCTCGTGGATGAGTTAAAGCTGAGTAGTGTGCAATATGGCTTGGCGCAGTTTCCTGTGTTTTTTGGTTTGATTGCAGGCAATATCGTTCTGATCAAAATTATGGATCGTTACGCACTTGGTAAAACCATTTTAATGGGTTTGCCGATTATGCTAGTAGGTACTTTATTTTTGATGCTCGGTGTGATTTGGCAAACCTATTTAGTGCCTTGTTTGCTGATCGGTATGACCTTAATTAGTTTTGGTGAGGGAATTAGCTTTTCAGTGATTTATCGTTTTGCATTGATGTCCTCTGACGTATCGAAAGGAACGGTTGCAGCTGCTGTTTCAATATTGATGATGGTGAGTTTCTTCTCAATTATTGAAGTGGTTCGTCTGCTATATACCTATTTTCATATTTGGGCATTTGTATTGACGAGTTTTGCCTTGATAGCTTTTTGGTTTGGCATACCTCGAATGGTACTTAAGCAATATATGCAAACAAGGCTGCAACAAGGCATTCATTAAATAGCGTTGAGCTAAACGTTCTACTTAATTTCTAGTTCAAGTAGTTTATTTTTTAACATCACCAATTCGGGCAGAGTCTCGAGCAATAGCGTCATTTGTTTGAACAATAGTTGCTGTTGTTCTGAGACTTGAGCCATTGAATTTAAACGATCAATTTCACTAAACATCTCTTCGATGTGCTTTTCTGGAAGTGCTTGTCTTTCGATCAATGTTTGATTAAGTAATATTTCACTCTGGTCTAATAATTTCAAAATATCTTGATCTTGAATTTGCTCACGTTGATGACCCAGTGCGGATACATAACTCAACTGACTATGGCTATAGACCAAATAGCGAAATGCATAGTGAATGAGTTCTTGGTTTGGTTCAGGTTCTGTACTCAGACTAGAAATCATATTAGATAATTCAATCTGAGCATTATGGGCGGCACGACGAGCTTTTCGATACTCAAGATCGTTGGAGCGACCTTGATGATATTGCTGGACGACTGCATGCAAATAATTGAGCGTTGCTTGACTGCTTTTGCGGATATTTTCAGGAATATTTCGGAAATTCCAATCTGGCCATATGAAGTTAACCGCTAACCATGCGATTGCACAGCCGATCAACGTATCAAAGATGCGCGGTAAAATAATACTGAAACCTGCGCCTTTCAAATTGAAAATTAACAACACCATCAGCGTTGCCATCACTGTTGCGAGGGCATATTTTTTTTGACGTAAATAGAAAAAATACACCCCGCAAATTACGGTAATGACCAATTGTCCTTCGATACTAGGTACAAAATAAAGAACGGGCACACCTAAAAGCACACCCAACAACGTACCTATCGTTCTAAGTTTTAAGCGACTTTTGGTGGCAAAGTAAGTGATCTGACAAACGAACAAACTGGTCAATAAAATCCAATAGCCATTTTTTGCAAAAGGCATCAAGGACACGGCATAACCTACGGCAAACACAATAGCTAAGCGAATTGCATGACGAAATAAAGCAGACTGAGGACTTAGATGCTGTTTTAGTTTTAACAATAAATCCTGAAAGCCTTGAATATCCTCATCTAGTAAGTTGAGATGAGCTTGTTGATGCTGTGTTGATCGTATTTCGATGTTTTGTGGAAATTGCAGTTGAGCAAATTGTTCATGAATACTTTTTAAGTTATTCAGAATTAGTTCTAGGTTTTTAACTTCAAGATTATTTGGATGTTGAGCAATCCAGTCTTGCATGGATGCTTCTAATTGGGCAAGCGCAGCATCAGCGAGTGGGGTATTTTGATAAGTACTTTTATGCAGCAAAGCCTGACTCAGTTTTTTGCAGGCAGTTGCTTGTAGAAACATATTTTTTTGAATACGAAAAATTAAATCGCTACGGCTAAAGTTCTGATGGATTTTTTCATAGTGCAAATAATTAGAGGTGACTTGCTCATGAATATCTTGCGCAAAATAATATAAGTTTAGCCAATAGATGCTGCTGTTATTGATGCGTGAGGATTTAAGTCGAGAAAGTAAGGATTGTTTTGCTTGATTTAG
The DNA here is from genome assembly GCF_027854795.1 of Acinetobacter sp. AOR34_HL. Lineage (NCBI taxonomy): Bacteria > Pseudomonadati > Pseudomonadota > Gammaproteobacteria > Moraxellales > Moraxellaceae > Acinetobacter > Acinetobacter sp. AOR34_HL. The sequence continues at coordinate 8,237 of NZ_JAKTID010000036.1, forward strand.
ACTATTCACCACCTGTGCATTTTTTTGTGAGAGTTCAAATAATAGTGTTTCAACATTGTCGACATTATCTGGATCAAACAACTTGGCTTTGCTCTGTAGCAGTTCCCCCATTTCTTTGAAAATCGTTGAAATCTTCTCCTGTAAGGGTAGGGTAGGTCGGATCATAAAAAATAAGATCGAGGTCAATCCGTACCACACAGCACCGATGACAAAATAACTCGGTTGTTGATACCAATTTGCATATTCACCTAGACCAAACATGGTGTAAATCGAAAGGAGAATCGTACCAAATGAAATCGTCGCATAACGTTGACCTAAAGCACCCATGAGAATCAGTGCTGCACTGGACAGGCTAAGGTAAACGATAAACCAAAATTTATAAGGTGCTAAAAATTCTAAAATGGTACTAACACTAAAGAACAGCACACAGACATAGACCAAATTGCGTAGACGAATACTGAGACGATCATCGAAGTCTGTGAGGGCAGCCGCAATTGCGCCTAATGTAACAGGAACAATGAATTGACCTAGTCCCAATCCGTGCAACACCAATGTAGTGCCTGTCAACACAATCAAAATTTGTAGGCAAAACAGTAGAATCGAGTTTGATCGGAATCGATTAAAAAGATGATAAAGACTATTCACGACTATATTTTGCTATGTGTTGATTTATCACCATATAGCCACATTGCGTAGCTAAAATGATGTGCTTATCAAGATATTGTGTCAATTTTTTCAACCCATTTTTGTTGATTTTTCATTTAATAAAACTAAGCAAAATTCGTGCTCATCTTTTATTTATATTCATCTTTATAGATAAATTAAGTGAATAAAATCCTAAATTGTGGATATCTTTTGAGATACCCACAATCTTTACTTGATCACACCACAAGCAATTCTTTCACCACCTCCACCAAGGGGTTTAGGTGTGTCAGAATAATTATCCCCACCTGCATGAATCATAATCGCACGTCCCTGAATATCGGAGAGCTTTAATCGAGGTGCAATAACGGCTTGGGTTGCAAAGCCTTTTTCATTGACAGTGAGTGCAGGTAAATCACCTAAATGACCATTTTCTGGCGTGCCGTGATGGGCAATATTGTCAGGATTGTAATGACCGCCTGCTGCCAGTGCTGCACCCATTTTTCCATCTTTCATTGCAGCTTCACATGACGGCTTCTCGTGAATATGAAAACCATGTTCACCCGATGGAAGTTTCCACAATGCAGGCGTGATGATCAGACCATTTGGACTTTCTTGGAAGGATACTGTACCAATCGAAGCACCTATACCATCGACGCTAACCAGATAGATCGGGATTAAATATTTATGGTCGGAGCTAGTGGGCTGTTTCTGAATTTTTGCGGCATTATTGTCTAAGGGAATTGATGAGCATGCACTGATACTCATCATGATTGCACTAAAAATTGAATACCGTTTTAAGGTTGAAAGCATTGCGAATTATCCTTATCTATTTTGTCTTTATTTGATTGATTCAAACAAAGTCTGAGATAACGCGCAAGCTAGATTCTGTATGACAAGATAAATGGTCAAAATCGCATTTAGGATTTGGTTTCTGGTGGCGCTTCGATCGCAGCAATAGGTTCTTGAATATTTTCATGTAGCCATTCGCGCCAAATCGCTAATAAGATTGCCAAAATCACTGGACCAATAAATAAGCCGACCAATCCAAAGCTGGCAATACCACCCAATACACCAAACATGATTAAGATGAATGGGATTTTTGTTGCTCCTGAAATCACGAGTGGTCGAATCACATTATCTGAGCTGCTGACGACTAATAAGCCCCATACCACAACCCCAATAGCTTCAACTGTTTGACCCTGAGCAAATAACCATAGGCCGACGCTGAGATATGAAATTGGAGTTCCAAAAGGAATCAATGCCAAGATAAAGGTCACCATGGTCAACAACATTGGATTGGGTACATCAGCTACAAAATAGCTTAAACCTGCCAAAATTGCTTGAGCTACAGCGGTTAAACCTACACCGTAAACGACTGCACGTGTTGTTTCAGAAATCGTTTCAAGATAATGATGCACACGAGGACCAATCACCATTTCAAGTGCACGACTCACTTGTGACAGAATCAGCTGACCATCCCGATAAAAGAAGAACAAGGTCATAATGGCAAACGTAAGTTTGACGAGGTTACGACTAATCTCGCTCAAGACAAAACGACCGTAGCTGAGATGACCTTGAATCCATTCAGCGACATTTTTGGTAATACTATTCGGATCAGCACTTAATTCATTGACTGTACGACTGATGTCTTTGCCAATGATAGGGAGGTTTCGAATAAAATCTGGGACTTGAATGTGTCCTGAAAATAATTGTTTTTGTAGATTAAAATATAAATTACGACCTTCGAGTTGCAGCATGAAAATCGCAAAAATAAATGGGATACCAATCACTAAAATTACAAGTGTAATCATAATAGTAGCGTTCAGTGTAGGGCGGTTCTCACCAAAAAAACGACGTTGTACCCATAAATAAACGGGCCATGTCATATAGGCGATAATAGCCGCCCAAAGAACAGGGACAATAAAGTATTTAAGAATACTAAAGCCCAAAAACAATAAAACAAAAAACAATCCAAACAGCAAAACGCGTTGTAGTGTTGGAGCGTATTGTTGCACCATGGTTTTCTCTAGTGCCAAAAGATAATTGAAACCATATTAACTGAAAAACACCCTGAGTGAAATTTTCACTATAGGATTTCAGCATTAAAGATCAAAAGATTAGCCTTAGGTACAGTGCTTAGAACCATTCGCTCGGGTCATCGACCAATTGGTTTAAAACAGGTTGCCATTGATGTTGGATGCTGACAAAGTTTTTTTGTGGCTTATCAAAAACACTTAAACCCTGCATGGCTAATGTTCCATAGGCACTTCTTTCTGATATCCATGCCACAGGTTCTTGTTCAATCTTGTTAAAGAAATCTTGGATATCTTTAGAGCTCGCGCTATTCGGTTTGACACGATTTGCGACCAATAAGATTTGTACTTTTCCCTTGCGAATACGTTTAATCTCGTGAAGATGCTTGAGAAAACGGCGTGTACTATCAATATCGAAAAATGAAGGTTGTAATGGTGTCACAATCGCATGTGCTTCGCTCACCAATTGTTCAGCATGCTCACCTGATAAAGCGCCAGGCGCATCAATAATTAAATAATCGAGATTTTTGGGAGCTTCGCCGATTGATTTCTCATGTCGCCAATCGAGACTTTGAATATTAGTGACAGAGTCGGGGCGTTGTTTGAGCCATTGTAAGGATGATTTTTGATTATCTGCATCTGCGAGAGCGACTTTATAACCTTTTTGTGAGAGCGCAGTGGCGAGCGTAATCGCCGTCATTGTTTTACCACAGCCGCCTTTTTGATTTGCGATTAATATTGTCTTCATGAAATTAGATTTTTTAACGTGTGTTTTGTATTCCACTATACCTTAGCATCTTTTTGAACAGAGTGTGCTACACATGACAAAAGTTTAATGTTGCAGTTAAATAGCAGCGTTATTGAAAAAGGAATGACTTATGTCGGTTTGGCTTGCGATGTTGATTGGTGGCTGTATAGGGGTTGTGATTACCACTCTCATTTTATCAAATAGCCGCAATGGTCGTATTCAAGCTGAATATGAGAAATATATTGCTGAATTGGAACTAGAGCATAAACAGGCATTATTAGATGCTCAAAAGCGTAGTGTGAATACCAGTCGTGCAGTATTAAAAGGAAAAATGGCCGAGCAATTTGCCCCGATCTTACCTGAGTTTCAATATTTACCTAGTGATGCCAAATTTCTTGGTGATCCTGTCGATTATGTGGTGTTTGATGGCTATACCGATTTTCGTGATGGGGATGGCGATGCTGAAGATATTGAAGTGATTTTATTAGATATCAAAAGTGGTGGTGCGCGCTTGAGCAAAGGACAACAGGCGATTGCTCAAGCTGTTCGAGAAGGTCGAGTCCGTTTTGAAACTTTACGGATCGACTTTGATGATTAGTTCAAGGATTCAACAAAATCTTTTGCACTCGAGCAAGTAGCATCTTTTGTGCGATCGCAGGAATCCCCTCGGCATCAAAATATTGCTTTTCAATAAATTTGAATTTTGCTTGCGCTAGGCTCCGTTCGATATCCCGATTTAAATGGCAACCATCTCCAATGCGCTTCTGAATCGGAGTCAGTAAGGTTTGTAAAGATTGCATTTTTACCGATTCTGGATGTTTGACATGCTCAACGAGATGAAATGTTCCTGTAGGTCTAAGCACACGATAGATTTCAGCTAATGCCTGTTCCAGTTTGGGGATACTACACAGCGTCCATGTCGAAATAATATGGTCTAGCGATGCATCAGCAAATGGTAATTTTTCAGCACTGGATTGGACGTGTTTCACGTGGAAAGGTGCATTCTGAACACGCTCAATCGCCAAATGATAAATATCTGGATTTGGCTCAAGCGCATACAGGGTATCTACATTGCCATAAAATGGAATGTTGAGACCTGTGCCAAAACCAATTTCGAGAATTTCACCTTCGATCGGAATGAGTAATTCGCGTCGTTTATCCATCAAACTGCCCGTTTGCATGACTTGATTGAGTAAATGCGGAAAGATTCGGCGTTGATAAAACTGATAAATCATAGAGAATCCATTCGTAGATTTAATGGGGGGCTGTCGCAGCTAGATGTGAAATGTCAACAGACCCTAAACACTGCACAAAAATATGACTAAAGATTATTTGATTGTTACCAAAAAAAGCAACTTTTCTCATGGTCTAAGCATACTATGAAAGCTCAAACGAGTTTATTTGCTATCAGTCATATTTTTGAGGAAGTAAAAGCCATGAAAAAGCGTCTATGGATGAGTTTATGCATGGTGGCTGCACTGGGTCAGGCACATGCTTCTGCCAGTGGAGTGGAATACAATATTGCGAAAGGTTTATCCCCTCAAGTGAAAGACCAATCGATTTCGGTATTGCAGCCTTTCTACGGTAATTTTCGTATTTTAGGATCTAAAGTTTATCAAGATGATGAGCAAGCCAAGTTTTCACCGATTGATTATGCTGTCAGTTGGGGATTGTTCGCGCATCCTGAAATCGCACGTAATATTTCAGTCAGTCAATATGACCGCTATTTGAATTGGAAAATGGACAAACTTCCCGTGCCTGCGGATCAAGCCATGCAAATGGTATCGAACATGCACATCATTCCTGCCAATCCTGAAATTGCCAAACAAATTAAACAAGTGAAACGTGGTGATTTGGTCCAGTTAAAAGGTGAACTGGTTGAAGTCCGTGATAAAGACTTAGTATGGAAGTCTTCGCTATCACCTACAGATATTGGCGATGGTGCATGTGAGTTATTTCGAGTGAATTCGATTCAATGGATTGAAAAGCAGAAAATCTAATTCAAATTAATCCAAGAAAACGAGGGGGATAACCCTCGTTTTTTATTTAATTGCTTTTATTTTCTGTAGCTTGAGCACTTCGCCAATGATGGAGTTGACTTTGTGCATGTAAATATTCATTTAACTGATTAACTTGCTGATTGGTGTCTGTCGTATTTTGTAGTGCCTTTGCTTGGCTTTCCCAATAATCATATAACAAACCTTGAATATAGCGTCCTTGTTCAGTTTTTAGATCTAAATCTTTAAGCATTGTGAGTGCAGAGTTCACATTGTCTTTTTGGCGTTGTGCTTCAAACTCTGGTGTCAACGTATTTTCTTGCTTCATTTTGGCAAGTTCGATTTCCATGCTATCAGTCATCTCAGTAAAGCGACGATCATAGTCATCCAACACAGCTATATCATGTGCATCATCTGCGGTCGTAGGAAATTGCTTGATCGGTGTCTGATTCAATTGACCAATCGCATCTTGACTAGAGCTGGTTTGATTTTCAGTTGCTGCTGTGGGTTCTTTGTCTTTGTTACAGCCTGTGAGAAAAAGGACTGAACTAAACAATGCTGCAAGGACATAAGTGGTTTTAACGGTTGGCATGGACATATTCATCCCTGATTAATTTGATATTTTCTGAAAGTGATAGGCATAGGTGATATAAGGGAAATCTATCTGATCTTGCGGAGATCGTCCTGTAAAATCAAATACAATTTGTTCAAATTTCGCTTTGAACTGTTGTTGTTTAGGATAGGGCATCGCTGCAATAAAACTAGTGGACAATAAGCGTTTGCTGACTACCTGTTCTACCGTACCAGAATGTATCAGTTGAAAGGTCTGCAAACTATTTAATTTGAATAAATCCTGATCATCGAAAACTTCTTTCCAGCGACCACTATGATAACGTGGAGTATCTCCTTCAAAAGGCGCTATTTCATCTGCTAAAGCTTGAACCCAATCAACATTGATGTCTCTTTGATTCCAAATTAATCCTAGATGACCTGATGGTTTGAGGACTCGATGGATATCAGAAAGGCTGAGTTGATTTGCAAACCAATGAAATGATTGCGCACAAATAACACGATCAATAGAAGCATTTTTGAAGGGGAGTGAATCTGCTGATGATTGAAAGCTCTCTATATCTGGGTAGCTTTGTTGGAGCTGCTTTAACATCTCATTTACAGGCTCAACAGCCAGCACTTTGGCACCTGTTTGAATCAGGTAAGGTAAGAATTTGCCAGTCCCAGAACCTAAGTCTATAACAGTTGAACTTTCACCTATTTTGAGACGATCTTGCAGCCAAACCACTATTTCTTGTGGATAATTGGGACGAACCTGTTGGTAAAGTTCAGCACCTAAACTGAAGCCTTTTTGCGCCGAAGGATGTAGGGATTGTGTCATTTTTTGCGCTTTTTAATCTGTTCTATCTCTATAAAATAAGATACTCCGCAATTTGGGTTTGGCAAAGTCATGATTTGGTGACTTTTTGATACCAACCTAGGATCAACTTTTCAGTGTGAGCATGGATAAGCAAATAATATTTGAAGATGAACATATTCGCGTTATTTTTTTGAAAGGTTCAAGCGACACATTAGTGGTTTCTTTTGGCGATTTGATTAGTCGAGCCAAAGGAATGTCCATCAATGCTGAAAAATCATTAATTAAATATGAATACAATGTCATCGGCATAATGCCGAAATTAAAAACATGGTTTCCTAAGGCCAGCATGTTGCAGATGCAACAACAGATTCAGCCAATTCTTGAACAGTTTGAAAAGCGAGTGGGCTATGGCGGTTCAATGGGTGGCTATGCCGCAATAAAATACTCAAACTTGTTGAATATGCAAAAAATTGTGGCATTTGTTCCACAGTTTTCGATTGATCCAGAAGTTGTTGAAGATCGTCGTTATGCAGAATTTTTTGATGCATCTATTCATCAAAATATGCAGATTCAGGCGGATGAGGTCGACGCATCTCGGGAGTATATTCTTGTCTATGATCCCTATTTTGCTGAAGATAAAGAGCATTTCTTAAAAATAAAACCTTTGTTGCCACAGATGCATGTTATTCATTTGCCCTTTACAGCACATGAAGCACTTTCGGTATTGGCAAGCTCGCAACTGTTACATGATTTTGTAGAAAAGCCGTTTGAGCTGACGTATTTTTATCGCCGTGTGCGTGAAGTGAAAAAACAAAGTAAGTTCTACTATCGTCATGTTTTGGATGCTGCCTTATCGAAGCATCAACAAGGATTGTTAAAGATTTTAGAAAACAATGACTTTGCACTTGATGAACGATATTTTGATGCTGTAATGAAACAAAAACTCGTTCAACAGTTGTTTAAATTGCGACAGGGAACTGAGCAGAATTTACATAAATTAGGTGCGCATGCACATTTTGTTCAAAAAATTCAAACAGCAGCGGCCAATGTCTGTACCCCACAAAACCAATTCTTGGTTTTTAACTTGGTTAGTTTAAAACTTGAAAGCTACAGTGCAGAACATATTCAGGAAAATTCACAATACCTTGTGCCTTTGCACTTAAAGCCGAATGCACTAGTTGAGTTAAATTTAAACGATGAATATTATTTCTTGACCATGAATGATCGAGGGGTTCATAAACTGATCAAGTTTGGTGATGCTCTACCTCTAGATCAATCACCACTGATATTTAAACAATATCCAGATTTTTATAATCTTAGTTACAAGCAACTGACTTTAAGTTGTGAAGATGATGGTCTGACGCATTTTATTGAGAGTCATTCTGCTGAGCAGAGTCGATTACAACTCTGTTAAACAAAAAAAGCCCTTACATTGCTAAGGGCTTTTATTTATTAGATGGGTATTAAGTAATTAATTAATGCCGACTTTAGCATTGGTGTTTACATTGGCATTTACACCTAAAACTTTTACACCCACGTTAGTGCCTGCTTGCAGATTTTTCTTATCTGCATTTAAGCCTGTTTTGGCATCTACCGCTGCTGTTTTATTATTCAGCTGCGCTTTTGCATTGGTTTGAGCTTCTAAGCTTAGCGCCTTAGAAGCTGCTTGCTTGTCCGCAATACGTTTTTTCACATCCGCCGTTTTGTCAGCAGCAAATGTTCGACCATCTACGGCTTTCTCTACAGCATAATCTTTCGTATTTTTCACGGCAGTACCCGTAGTATGAATCACTTTTGATCCTATATTTGCAGCAGTACCGACAGTTTTCTGAGATGCATTCACACCTGTGTTGACGGCCGCATGACCAACATGTTGTGCTGCATGACCAACGCCTTGTGCTGTGTTAGCAACTGCACCTGTAATGCCTTTTACCAATCCACCAGATTGAACATTAACTTGAGCAGATCCATTCGCATTTACCCCTACATTTTGTGCAAAAACAGAAGCAGAAGCGAGAATAGTTGTTGTCACGATAGCTGTTTTGATCATTTTCTTCATTGCGGTTTCCTTTAAAGATGTGCCATGTTGGGGCACTTCATGAACGCAAATGAATCATATCGAGCAAATGAGAGAAAGCTATGGATTTCAGCAAAACTTTACAACTAGATTACAGCTTAAAAACACTTTGGATAGAAATTGTGGAGATGGCAAACTTAGCCACATTGGTCCAAAACGGTTTGGTTAAAGTAGCTTTTTAACTTGTCAAAGTTATGTTTTACCTCAGGTTTCTGAATGTCAAATACTGTGGTTTTTCGGGTTTTCTGATCTAATACAGGTTTTTCAGTGGTCGCATTGAATAAACGATTCGGCACATATTGATAGGTCTCAGAAAAAGCCCGACTTAACTGATTGCCTTTAAATTCCCATGATTCCGTACTCTGCCCACCATCAAAATAACCTGTAAACTGGATCATACAATGATTCTTGTATTTATTTAAGGATGCGGCATTGGTCTTGGTATCGGGTAGGGCATCAATGTTCTGAACCAGTTGCAGTTGTTGTAAAGGCTGCTCGGCTTGAGAAGAGAGCGTTGAACACGCGGTAAAGCCAATACTACTGACTAAACAAAGCAAAATGGTTTTAAAAGGCATAACTGTCATTATTTCATTCATTCCTATAAATTTTGTTCAATCGTATTAATTTGATGAGGGTTGGCTCAGTTCAGCACGTTCAATAGGAATATTTCCATCATTGGTTCCAATCACGGCATCTTTGGTGTCTTGCCATTTTTTAGCAGTATATTGTTTGGCTTTTTCGGTTTGTTCCTGAACAATGACGGATTGTTCAGCCGTGTATTCTTTTGTGGTTTTCCACTTTTCACTCATTTTTTGTGAGGTGTTTTCCGATGCACCTTGGATGGATTCACCTAGGTTTTGTAGCCCTTTACCTGTTTTATACAGCAATACTCGACCAAGGCTCGGGTTGTCACCATAAGGGAGTGTTTTTTCAGCCGTAGTCGTGTTTGCATTTGTGGCTGTTGTATTTTCGGTTGCCCAGAGAGAAGACGATGCGATCAGCGTAGTCGCTAAACACAGAGCAGATATTTTTTTCATCATCTTTTATCCTTTTGGCAATAATGTTGCAATTCAAGTTTTATAGCTTATCGCCAAGTTCAAGAAAAGAATGTAGGTGATGTGAAATTGATACTCTTTTGCTATATATATTATGAAAAGTTAAAAACTTTAGATTGTTTGGTTGAACAGACTGTTTTATTATATTTTTACTCTTTAGCTTTAGGACTTAACAGTCTAGTCAGGTGTTTAGCCAGACTCTAACTTATTGATGAATCACATTGAAGAACAAAAGTTTAAATTGTTCGCTCACGTTGTTCGCAAACAATTGAAACTTTTGCTCTTAAGTAAAGAGTATCAAGCTCAGTGAAGGATACTTCCTGAGCTTTTTAATTAGGAAAAATTATGTCAAAAGTTGATATTATTGAATATTTAATGTCTAAGCAAGTTCATAATTTTGATTCTAAAACGGATTTTTTTAAATTTTTCGGTGAAGCTCCAAAGAAATATAAAAGATATGAAATTCCTAAAAGAACTTCAGGTACACGTACTATTGCTCAACCTATTCGTGAATTAAAAGATTATCAAAGAGCTTTGATTGATCATTTTCAAGGATATTTTCCTGTTCATGATTCAAGTATGGCATATATTAAAGGGAAAGATATAAAGAGAAATGCTGAAATTCATTCTCAGAATATTTATTTTTTGAAAATGGATTTTACTGATTTTTTTAGTTCTATTACGCCAAAAATTTTTTGGAAGGCTTGTGAAAGAGCAGGCATAGAATTTGATTGGTTAGAAAAAGAGATAATAGAAAAAACTTTTTTTTGGAAGCCTAGTAAATATTCAAATAAGTTAGTTCTAAGTATAGGAGCACCAAGTTCACCTTTTATCTCTAATTTCATCATGTTTTCGTTTGATTGTGAAATTGCTCAATATTGCGAGGAACAAGGTATTACTTATACACGTTATGCAGACGATATGACGTTCTCCACAAATACGCCTAATTTATTATTTAGTATGCCTGATAAAGTAAGAAATGTATTGATTAAATTTTATGGTAACACTATAAAAATTAATCATCTGAAAACAGTTTTTTCATCTAAAAAGCATAATCGTCATGTCACAGGTATTACTATTACTAACGATGATGAGCTTTCAATAGGGAGAGCTAAAAAGCGTTATATAAAGCATTTAGTTCACAAGTTTATTGAAGAAAAAATTTCTCTTGAAGATTTAAGTTATTTAAGAGGTTATCTTGGTTTTATAAAATATGTTGAACCAAATTTTTTAATAACCCTTGAGAAAAAATATACTCAGAATGTAATTCAAAGAATTCGGGTAGGAAATTGATATGAATACACGTCATTTATTAAGTAATGCACAGAATGGAAATTTTGAGGCTGCAGTTCAAGTATTTATAAATTATAGAGATGGTATATTAGGCTTTGAGAAAAATGAAGGGCAGGCACAGATAGCTTTTGAAAATATAATAAAAATTCTAAATACGGACTTTTTTTTATCTACACTAACTATTTCGAACTTCAGAAAAATTTTAGAACTAGAACTAAATCTCCATAAAAATCTAACAGTATTAATAGGTGAAAATGGAGTTGGTAAAACGAGTTTATTAGAGTCGATTCGTAAAAATTTGATGTGGATTGCTGCTACGGCTCGTAAAGAAAATACCAATGGTGGGACTATTGATGTAGATGATGTAAATAATCTTAATAAAGATAAAGGGGCATATATAGATTGTGAGTTTCAAATAGGAAATGCTTATAAATTCAAAGGTAGGGTAGCACGCCTACCCGAAGGCATCCTTAGCGATTTAAAAAGTGATCTAGTCTCATATCGTGAAATTGGTAAGAAATTTCGCCTTTTAAATAATTATAAAAGTATTGATTTACCACTTTTTGCCCTATACGGAATTGATAGACTATCAAAAGATGCTAGAAAAGCAAGAGCATCAGATTTTGATAAACTTAGTGGATATGATGGTTCTTTAAGTTCAAAAGCGTCATTTAATGTCTTTAGTGAATGGTTGATTCGGTTATTGAAGATAGCAAATACTGTTGTTGATAATGTTGATAGTTTAAAAATTAGAAACCAAGTTGATAGTTTATTGCAAGCAGGTGCTAATAATAAAGATCATCCTTTATATGAACTATATGAAGATTTGGTATCAGTTCTGGAATTGTATCCTAACGATCGAACAAACAATCAATCAAAAAAAGCAATTAAGTTCTTGGAAGAATTATTTAGGAAAATATATCCTGATTTAAATCATATTGAACTTGTTAATGCAGATGATGGTGAAGATAAAGTAGCTTTAAATTTAGAACGAGAAATTATCTTTTTACATCAATTTTCTGATGGGCAAAGAGTTTTGTTTGGGCTAATAGGAGATATTGCAAGACGTTTGCTTTTACTCAATGACGTATCTGATACGCCTTTTGATGGTAGAGGAATTGTTCTTATAGACGAAATTGAACTGCACTTACATCCTAGTTGGCAACAGAAAATTATTTTGATTCTACGTGAGTCATTTCCAAATATTCAATTTATTGTGACTACTCATAGCCCTCACATTTTAACAACGGTAGAAGCTGAATGCATTCGTTCTATATACATAGATCATGAAACAAATACATTTAAATATGAGATACCTAAATTTACAAAAGGTGCGCAGTCGAATGTAGTTCTGGAGGATGTCTTTTATGTAGATCCAAGACCACAAGAAGTAGAAGAAGTTAAATTACTTGAAGAGTATATTAGTTTAGTGAACCAAGATAAGTGGGACTCTGAGCGTGGTACTGAGCTCCGTCAAAAATTAGATGAGTGGGGGAAAAATAAAGAAACAGAGTTAGATAGAATTGATGTTGAAATTTCATTAAGAAAATTTAAAAGATCAAAAAAATGAGGCATATATCTAAATCTGAAGCACCTTTAGGCTTAACCAAATATCTAAATGAAAATTCAACTGCTAAATGGGAAAATTTTAAGAATGAAGATCAAGTAGCTTATAAGGCTGTATGTACTCTAATCAAAGAAGATCAATTAGGTATATGCTGCTATTGTGAAACTGATTTTGAAATATCTAATACGAGTTTAATTAAAGATTTTCGAGTAGAACATTTTTATCCAAAATCAGAAACTTATTTACCTAATACTCAAGAAAATGCTCATCTAACATGGAGTAATTTATTTGGTTGTTGTCATGGTGGTTCAATGAATCATATCGACGATAATCGTTATACAAATCCTAATTTACATTGTGATGCTATTAAGGGAGATAATGACTGGACTAATGAAATACTTAACCCTTTGCATATTCCAGCAGATGCGAAAATATTTTCTTTTGAAATGGATGGTGAAATTATTATTTCAGATCAATGTCCAGTTGAGCTTAAGGTTTTAGCAAAGCAGTCAATAGAAAAACTTAATTTGAATGAGAAAACTTATTTGAAGAAGGCTCGAGAGGCTGTCAGAAAGGAAATGGAAAATCAATCAGCTATTTTAATTCAGAGTGGGAAGACTGTTGAGGAAGCACTAGATTTTTTGAAAGAAGCCTTATTTTCAAATACGGCAACTAATATGAAGTTTTATACTTGTAAACTTGATTATGTTTCTTACTAAAATATAAAAAACCCGCTCTCAAGCGGGTTTTTTATTAGCTAAATCTTAGTGCTGCAACACCGAAATATCCGCAACACTTGTAAACAAGCCACGCAACTGAGCCAATAAACGTAAACGGTTGGCTTTCAATTCAGCATCATCAGCCATGACCATCACGCCTTCAAAGAAGGCATCAATTGGCGCACGAAGTGCAGCCAGCTTAGACAACGCTTCAGTATAGTTACGTGCAGCAAGTAAAGGCTGAACCACTGGTGTCAATGTTTGAAGTTCTGCATAAAGCGCTTTTTCAGCAGCTTCAACGAGATTCGCTTCAACCACAGCACCTTCAGGTGTTGCTTCTTTCGCAAGAATATTGGCAACACGCTTATTAGCCGCAGCTAATGCAGCCGCTTCTGGTAAAGTACGGAAATGATTGACCGCAGTCACACGCTTATCAAAATCAAGAGGAGATTTTGGAGCAAGTGCTTGAACCGCTTGAATCACATCAACTGCTACGCCTTGGTCTTCATACTTAGCACGGTAACGACCTTCAAGGAACGCAACGGCATCCGCACGCGTCTTGTCATGATCTTTAACCACGTCACCATAACCTTGAAGCGCAAAGTTAACCAGTTCTTCAATCGTGACATCGAGTTCATTTTCAATGATCAAACGTAAGATACCGATTGCAGAACGACGTAATGCAAATGGGTCTTTCGAACCTGTTGGTGCTTGACCAATACCAAAAATACCAACCAGCGTGTCTAAACGATCTGCAAGCGCAATCGTTGTACCAGTCTTGGTTTGTGGTAATACATCACCCGCAAACTTAGGTAAGTATTGCTCACCTAAAGCTTCAGCAACTTCATGATTCTCACCTTCAAGGCGAGCATAATACGTGCCTGCAATCCCTTGAAGTTCAGGGAATTCACCTACAAGTTCAGAGGTCAAATCACATTTAGCGAGTAACGCTGCTTTTTCAGCATCGGCTGCATTTGCACCTGTAATTGGTGACAAGGCAACGGCTAATTTAGCAATACGTTCTGATTTGTTCCAAAGCGTACCCAATTGTGCTTGGAATACCATATTGGCGAGTTTTTCTTTACGAGATGCAAGCGGTTGCTTTTGATCTTGTAGGAAGAAGAATTCTGCATCCGACAAACGAGGACGTACAACTTTTTCATTTCCTTCAATAATTTGAATCGGATCTTTCGACTCAATATTTGAAATAGTAATGAAGTAAGGCTGTAATTTACCTTCAGCATTGATCAAACAGAAATACTTTTGATTGTCCTGCATCGTGGTAATCAATGCTTCTTGAGGAACAGCTAAATAACGCTCTTCAAAAGTTGCACGTAATGCAACAGGCCATTCAACCAAGCTGGTGACTTCATCAAGTAAGTCTGCTGGGACAATCGCAGTTGCATTAACTTCATCAGCTAACTTTTTCACTTGATCTTGAATGGTTGCTTGACGCTTTTCAAAGTCTGCAACCACATAAGCTTTTTCTAAAGCAGCAAGGTACTCATTTGCATGCGCCAAAGTCACTGCTTCAGGTGCATGGAAACGGTGACCATAAGTCACATTCCCTGCTTTATGATCTTGAATAGTTGCTTCAACTACTTGATCATCTTTTAGCAATACAACCCATTTCACAGGACGTACGAATTCAGTACGACTTGCTGCTGAACGCATACGTTTTGCGATTGGTAAGTTGTCTAATGCAGTTTGTAAAATTTGTGGCAGTAAAGCATCAAGGCTTTGACCTTTCACATCTTTCAAAAAGCAAACTTTTTCAACTTTGCCTGCTTGGAACGTCGAAAGCTGATCAACCGTGATGCCTTGACCACGCATAAAGCCTTCAAGTGCTTTAGTTGGTTTGCCTTCTGCATCATAAGCGGCTTGAACAGCAGGGCCGTCAAAACGTTTTTGTGTGTCTGCTTGAGCAGCATCAATATCAACAATTTTGAGCGCTAAACGACGTGGTGCAGCATAAGCTTCGATCGCAGCAAAATTTAAGCCTGCATCTTTTAAGCCTTTTTCCGTTTCAGCTTTTAAAGCATCACGTAAAGTTTTTAAGCTTTTTGGTGGAAGTTCTTCACAGCCAAGTTCGAATAAAACAGTATGCTTTGTCATTATTTATTCTCCTTCGCTTTTTCAGCTTGGGCTGCTTCTGCTTCAACTTGTGCTTTTAACTGCGCTAATACTTCATCACGTAAATGTGGTTCTGCCATTGGGAAACCGAGTTTCGCACGCGCAGCCACATAACTTTGAGCGATTGAACGCGCTAAGGTACGAACACGTAAAATATAACGTTGACGCTCAGTTACAGAAATCGCACCACGCGCATCTAATAAGTTAAAGCTATGCGATGCTTTAATCACTTGCTCATAAGCAGGAAGTGGAAGTTCAGCATCCATTAAACGAGCTGCTTCAGCTTCATAGAAATCGAATAATTCAAATAATTTATCGACTGGCGCATATTCGAAGTTATAGGTCGATTGTTCCACTTCATTTTGATGGAATACATCACCGTAAGTGACTGTACCGAATTGACCTTTGGTCCAAACAAGATCGTAAACTGAGTCTACACCTTGAAGGTACATTGCAAGACGTTCTAAACCGTATGTGATTTCACCAGTAACAGGGTAGCATTCAACACCACCGACTTGCTGGAAGTAAGTGAACTGAGTCACTTCCATACCATTTAACCAAACTTCCCAACCTAAGCCCCAAGCGCCTAGTGTTGGAGATTCCCAGTTGTCTTCTACGAAGCGAATATCGTGAGTCAGTGTATCGATGCCGATCGCTTTTAACGAATCAAGATAAAGCTGTTGGATATTGTCTGGGTTTGGCTTAAGTACCACTTGGAACTGATAATAGTGTTGTAAGCGGTTTGGGTTCTCACCATAACGACCATCTTTCGGGCGGCGTGAAGGTTGAACATAAGCCGCGTTCCAAGTTTCTGGACCTAATGCGCGTAAGAAAGTTGCAGTGTGGAATGTCCCTGCACCCATTTCCATATCATATGGTTGTAATACGACGCAGCCTTGCTCCGCCCAATAGTTTTGTAGGGCAAGAATTAAGCCCTGAAATGTATCAATATGCGATATAGCACGACTCATGGTGCATCCACTGGAATCAAACAAAAATTGTGGTTAAGTATAAGGATTTTCGGGTGCAGTGCAAAGGATTCAAGCGTTTCAGCGACAAGTTCTGATAATAAATTATTTAAACGCTTTTGTTTAATTTTCGAGTTAATTCAAAACGTACCCCATAGCAGACATATTTTCCCAGTTGGCAAAGTTCTGAATGGGAGACCATTCACATAAACGTCACCTCATGACGCATAACATCTTTACCAATCTTAATTTTCAAATCATGAAATGTTAGCTTTGAAATGATGTTGTCACTGAGGTGTTTGCTATGTCTGATCGCATTCGTGAAAAATTACAAATTCTTGCGGACGCAGCTAAATATGATGTGTCCTGTTCCTCTAGTGGTAGTGACCGTAAAAATAAAGACAAAGGTTTAGGTGATGCCAGTCGGGCAGGGATTTGCCATAGCTATACCGAAGATGGGCGCTGTGTTTCATTGCTGAAAATCTTGTTCAGTAATGTTTGTATTTTTGATTGTGCTTATTGTGTGTCGCGCCGTTCTAATGATGTGAAACGTGCTGCATTTACGGTACAGGAAGTGGTTGACCTGACCATTAATTTCTATCGACGTAATTATATTGAAGGGCTATTTCTGAGCTCAGGTATTTTCAAGTCAGCCGACCACACCATGGAGCGCATGCTGCAAGTGGTGAAAAAACTACGTCTAGAGGAAAATTTTAATGGCTATATTCACCTGAAAACTATTCCAGGTGCATCGCCTGAGCTGATTCATGAAGCAGGACTTTATGCTGACCGTATGAGCATCAATTTAGAAATGCCAACTGAGGTCGGATTAAAAGCGTTTGCGCCTGAAAAATCACATCAAGAAGTACAAAAAGACTTGGGGCTAGTGCGAGATCGACTGATTCAACTCAAAGATGAACGCCAGATTATCAAGCATGTGCCAAAATATGTACCCGCAGGGCAGACCACGCAAATGGTGGTCGGCGCACATCAGGAAACTGATCAAGACGTACTTGTGATGGCAGATCGACATTACAAGGAATTTAAACTGAAACGGGTGTATTTCTCAGGTTATATTCCAATCAACACAGAAAATAACTATTTACCAGCAGTCGGTTCAGCGCCACCTTTGTTGCGTGAAAATCGTCTTTATCAAAGTGATTGGTTGATGCGTTTTTATGGTTTTGAAGTCAATGAAATCGTCAATGAAAAACACCCACATTTAGATTTGGATGTAGACCCAAAACTGAGTTGGGCGTTGCGTCATCCTGAGCAGTTTCCAGTGGATTTAAATCGTGCTGACTATCGCATGATCCTTCGTGTACCAGGTATCGGCGTAAAGTCAGCCAAGAAAATCGTGCAAGCGCGTCGTTTTGGCAAGATACATACTGATTTACTGAAACAACTCGGTGTGGCGTATTCACGTGCCAAGTTTTTTATTCGTTGTGAAGACAGTCCACGGTTTCAAAAGGAACTTTCTACGACTGATATTCGTCAGCAAATATTAACGCAGGGTTCATCCAAGTACTTGAAACAACTGTCACCTCAGTTGAGTTTAGGATTCTAAACATGCTCAGTGATGGTGTGGTTTATTACTATTTTGATGGCTCTATGGTCGGTTTACTCAACTGCGTATTTCGTGCTTTTCAATTTAAAGAATTCCACGTGCAATTGTGTTTAAACCAAGGCGCACAGCATGGTTTATTTGCCACGGTGGTTGAAATTCCAAATCATGAGCAACATGCAGCACGTGTTTGGTCAGCCTTACAGCAGAAATTGTCGCATTCATCTTTGAAACAATTTTATTTTGCCTATTTATCGGAATCCTTGGATGCCTATCAGCATTTATTTAATTACTGTATCTATGTCTTTCGACATCAACATTCAGTTGAGAAGAATTATTCGCATCCTAGTGTTTTAGCGATTTCACAATGGACGAAAAAGGTGGGACGCGAAAAGCATCGTATGGAAGCATTTGTGCGTTTTAAGAAAACCACAGATGGATTGTTTTTAAGTTTGGTTCGCCCTGATTTTAATGTGCTGCCTTTAATACAGCCGCATTTTAAGCGTCGTTATCAAGATCAACGTTGGTTGATTTATGACGAACAACGAAAATATGGATTGTATTATGACTTACACGAGATTCATGAGGTGTCTTTAGATGCTCATCAGGTTGACTGTAATATCGAAAATGGGGCCAGTCAAAACTTTCAATTAGAATTAGATGAACAAGAAGAATTATATGATCAGCTTTGGAAAGATTATTTCAATAGTATCAATATTAAAGAACGTCAGAATGTGAAATTGCATGTGCAATATTTGCCTAAACGTTATTGGCGATATTTGAATGAAAAATACGTTTGATCTTCTCTCTTATTCAAAGCGATAAAAAAGCGCCGTAGCGCTTTTTTGTATTTAGAGGAAAAACCAGTAAACAAATATTGAAACCAGTGCGATACATAAAATATTGAGGATAAATCCAATTCGCATCATTTCACTTTGTTGAATATGCCCCGTACCAAATACAATCGCATTCGGTGGTGTTGCGACAGGGAGCATAAACGCACATGAAGCACCGATTCCGATGACAACTACAAGAATTTCTTTTGGAATTCCCATTTGATCAGCGATTGCTGCAAATACTGGAACCAGCAGAGCAGCCGAGGCTGTATTACTGGTAAATTCAGTTAAGAAAATAATAAATGCAGCTACAATCACGATGACTAGGAATGGTGAGGCATCACCAAATGCATTTGCCAGAGTTTGCCCAAGTACCAAAGAAGAACCAGAGTCTTTTAAAACGGCACTTAAAGTTAAGCCACCACCAAATAGCATTAATACGCCCCAGTCCGTATTGTCTGCAATATCTTTCCAAGTGGCGATTCCTAAGATCACGACCATACAGGCTGCAAGAACTGCAATCCATGTATCAGGTTGAGTAATTCCAAACTGTTCGCTGACGCTTTTACCAAAAATCCATGCCAATGCAGTGATAGTGAAAACTAACATGGTTAGAATACGATCACGGTTCCAAGGGATAGTTTCTGTTCTGAATTCCACACGATGATTAAGTTTAGGTCTGAGCACGATATACAAACTAAATAACATCGCAGGGAAAATGATGAGCATCATAGGCAAACCGACTTTCATCCAGTCTGCAAAATCATAGCCTAATGCTTTCGCTGCAATCGCATTGGGTGGTGAGCCAACTAAAGTACCTAAACCGCCAATACTTGCTGAATAAGCAATACCTAAGAGGATAAATACGAAAGTTTTACGTTCTTTTTGCGCATCAAAATGTGAAAGCAAACCCAATGCAAGTGGAAGCATCATAGCCGCAGTAGCAGTATTTGAAATCCACATCGACAAAACGGCTGTGACCAAACAGATTGCTAAAACAGCTACTCCCAGATGCCCTCTAGACATTGCAATAATCCACATGGCAATTTTTCGATCAAGTTTTTGCACATGCAATGCAGTTGCCAAGGCAAAACCACCAAAAAATAGAAAAATCGTTGGATCAGCAAAAGTACTCAGTGCCTTGGTGGTAGAAATAGCTTCAATCTCACCATCTCCTCCCACACTTGGCATACCGACAAGAACCGCGAGCACAGGGACTAGTAATGCCGTGATGGTGATGTGAATGGCTTCAGTCAGCCACAAAATACCGATAAATAACAATAGACTTAGACCTTTATTGGCATTTTGGTCATAAGGCAAAATTTCATATAAACCGAAAGACAGCAGTGCTGCAATTGCAATAATCACCCAGCCACGGATTAAACCTTTGGGCATGGCATTAGTGGGTGTTTCGAGGTGAGGAACATTCATAAAATATCCTTATTTGAGTTGTTCTAGTTGCGATAGCGTATACAACTGAATAACCATAAAGTCTCAAAGAACTAGAAGTAAATATTAAGTTCTGCCATCTATGTAAAATCTTTTTAAATCATGTTGATTCCCTGCCACAGTGCATTGGTACCGAGTACAGTCAAAATGACTAAAATAAGGCGTTTGAATTTTTGTTGAGAAATATGAATTCTGATCTTAGAACCAAGATAAATAAAAAATAATGAAAAAATCGTAATTGCACACAATAGATATATCTGTGCCTGATCAAAGGTCAAAAGCGTTGGGTAGAGTATCGAGAGCTGGATTAATTTGCTGGCAAGAAAGCTAATGTTGGTAATCATCACGATGTCATTTTTACTGTGCTGTGTACTTAACAAATACATCATCAAAAATGGAGCCATCGCATTGGTTGCGCCTCCGATCACACCTGCAAGCAACCCAAATATGAGCATGTTTTTAATTGAGCGACGTAGGTGCAAAGGTTGCGATCTAAATTGATCTAATACATAGAGCCAAATGACCATCCCTAACAACAGTTTGAGATAACTTTCATCAATATAAAGCAGTAGCATGACGCCAAACAGGCTTCCAATCAGGCTACTACCGATAAGACTCCAGTAGTTTTTTACATAATATAATAGGGATATCGGGGCTTTTTCATGCGTCCCTAACACACTTAGATTCATGATAATACAAGGAATAAGTACCATCGCGACGGCAGTCTGTAGAGGGTGAAACAGAGACAATGCTGCTGTACTGATCATCGGAAATCCGAAACCACTCAGACCATGTAGTAATGCTGCTAATGCACACAGCAGCAGTGTTAAAAACTCAGTTTTATACAAAACAGTTCTCTAGCGCAGTAGTGAATTGATCAATCATCGGTATTGGTTAATTTATAATATTTGGTAAAAATTACTTGAATAATAGATTATCAGATTATCTCATATCTTTAAGATGTAACTTGAATACACCTTATTTGGCTTTGCGCGTATACTTGCTTCGTTCGAAAATCAAAACATCCAACCAACAAGGTGCATTGTGAACTTGACCCAATTAGACTGGATAAATTTACTAAAACCTAATTATAAAGTTCTTCCAGTGAAAGAACGTCTGTTCTCAGGCTTTGGCGCACTGTGTGGTTTGGCGATTTCTTCTTTAATTAGTTGGTATGTATTGGGCGGGATGAATGCCTGGTATATCGCGCCGATGGGTGCATCTTCCGTTTTATTGTTTGCAGTTCCAAATAGTCCATTAGCACAGCCTTGGAATGTGGTGGTTGGTAATACTTTAGCAGGATTTATTGGGGTGGCATGTACCCAGCTTTTACCTGATTTAACCACAGCATTTAGTGTGGCTGTTGGATTGGCTATCTTTATGATGATGACCACAGATTCATTACATCCACCAAGTGGAGCTGTAGCCATTACTGCGGTTCTGGGTGGAGAGGCTGTACATAAGCTCGGCTTTCATTTTATCCTTTACCCTGTATTGCTCAACTCACTTTTATTACTTGTTTTTGCAGTGTTTTTTAATCGACTGATTGGGCGAAATTATCCGACTATGCCTCATCTCAATGAACGCTCCAAAGACCCAACACCTACTCAAAAAGTATCGATTCAACCCAAAGATATCGAATATGCTTTAGAGCAACACACTGAACTATTAGATATCAGCCAATACGATTTAGAGAAAATCATTTTAGAAGCACAAGAACATGCGAATGAGCGATTAAATCATTCGTTCGTATGTCAGGACATTATGAGTCGAGATGTAATTAAATTATATGAGAATGACGATATTCATCAGGCTTTGGACAAGTTTAAATCGGTTAATTTAATGAGCCTGCCTGTTGTGAATGATCAAGATCAATTGGTTGGAACTCTGGCATTGTACGAAGTCGTTGAGTGGTTCAAAGGGGCCACTGATCCGCGAAATTCTTGGCAACATTATGTGAAACAGATCATGAGTCGTCGAGTTGTGAAAGTTGATCCATTACAACCGATTCAAGACCTTGTACCTTATTTTGTTGAAAAATCTTTTAATTATATTCCTGTGGTCGAAGAGCTGCGTTTAATTGGAATTATTAGTCGGGCTGATATGATTGCGGCTTTGCATCAGCAAATCAAACAACAATCATCTGTATTGTGAGCAAAAAAAAGCTACGGTTGTATAGGGGTAAATCCAACCGTAGCGACCAAACTAAAAAATAAGATTAACGTTTGATTCCTTGATCTTCATACACTGTTTTAACAGGTTGGTTGTAACCTTGTACATGCTCAACCCGATTCGCCTGTCTTTTTGGAATGACTAACCACATGATTAAATACACCAAAATACCTGGGAAAGCGGCGCTCATAATTGAAATAATCACAAAGATTAAACGTAGTAAATTCACATTCCAACCAAAACGTTCCGCAATACCGCCCATTACACCAGCGATCATGCTTTGTTGGTTTGAGCGATATAAACCAGAATTGGCCATCGAGTTTTTCTCCTTAAATAAATGAAACAACAGGGAAAAATCAAAAAATTGAGATAATGTGCTGTTGTTATATTAGAGATAGGGTCAAATTCATTTTTTTAAAGTTTCTGTAAGCGAGAGAATAGTTACGGTATGTAAAGAATTGATGGAAAAACCGACACTATCGCCTAAAATGCACCGACTTAACGCATCTTGCGATAGCAACCTGCGATTTCAGACTCATCGTTACTTTATTTCTATTCCTTTTGTAGATGTGTAAATGTATATCCTGTTCTTTATGATTTACACGGGGTGGAGAGGTCTTGAATAAAATGAACGATGTTGATGTTAGAGAATGATGAATATGCAGTTTCGGTTATTCTTACAGCCCCTCAGTGTAGGAACTCTATTGGTTTTAGGTTTGACAGCATGTGATGGTCATCATCCTGAACCAGCGATATCACACAGTCAAACCCAGCCTAAACCTGTTGAGGCGGCTGTATCGACTGTGCTTGTAGATGATCAAGCAGTTTCCAGTGAAGGTGTTGCTTTAACTAAAGTAGCAGGTCAGGCAACCATTCCTCATGTTGCATCGAAACATATAGAAAAACCATCACCGCAAGATTTGATCTATGCTGGGCGTTATCATGCGCGTATTCCATGTTCTGATCCTTTTGCTGGATGTGTGAACAATGAAAACGAAGCCGAATATATTATTAATTTACTAGATGATGGATCTGTATTTTGGACCAATACCAGCTTTGGACGTTTGGGCACTGATTCATCACAGAATATTGCCAAAATTGAACAGACCTGTAAGCAGGTTCATTGGCATGTTCATAAAGATCAAAATGAAATCATGATTCGTTGTGATGCAGCGGATGTGAATTTGTACTATAAAATTAATGCGAATCAAGATTTGGTGATGAATTTAGACAAGATTTGGAATGGTGATCACGGACAAAATCGGAAGTTTTTTAACGAATATCCGTTTCCTAAGAAAGCCTATGTTTTTGAAAAAGTAAAATCATGATGGATTCAAATATAAAAAAGAGCGCTTAAGCGCTCTTTTTTATGCAGTTTCGATTAGTAATCGAAGCTGAAGTGTTCTGGTGCAAGAGAAGTCAATGTACGAGAAGTCGATACCATTGATTCTGCATGACCTTGAGCACGTGGCAATAAACGGTCAAAGTAGAAATCTGCAACTTTGATTTTTGCTTTATAGAATTCTGGAGTTTCAGCACCGTTACCAGCTTCTAATTTTTCAGAAGCGATTACAGCTTGTTGAGCCCAGAAGTAAGCCATCATTACATAACCAGAGAACATCAAGAAATCATTAGAAGCAGAAGATACGATGTCACGGTCTTTACGCGCTGCAAGCATGATGCGAACAGTTAATGTATTCCATTGAGCGCAAAGCTTAGTTAAGTCCCAAGCGAAGCGACGTAAATACTTGTTGCGAGCATGTGCAGCACAGAATTTTAAGATTTCAGCAGTATAGTCACGAACAACTTTACCTTTTGAGCTTAAAAGCACTTTACGACCTAATAAGTCAAGTGCTTGGACACCCGTTGTACCTTCATACAATGTTGAGATACGTGCATCACGTGCGATTTGTTCCATGCCCCATTCTTTGATGAAACCATGACCGCCATATACTTGGATACCATGGTTTGCAGCTTCCAAACCTAATTCAGTCAAGAAACCTTTAAGAATTGGAGTATAGAAACCAAGTTTGTCATCGGCAGCTTCATAAGCAGCTTGATCACCACTTGCCAGCGCATCAGCCATTTTATCTGCAAGTTTGGCAGCGTGATAAATCATTGCACGACCACCTTCAGCTACAGCTTTTTGAGTTAAAAGCATGCGGCGAACGTCTGCGTGGTGAATGATCGCATCAGCAACACGCTCTGGCTCTTTTTTACCAGAAAGTGCACGCATAGACATACGGTCTTTCGCATAAGGTAAAGCACCTTGGAAAGAAAGTTCAGCGTGTGCGATACCTTGAACAGCTGTACCAATACGTGCAGTGTTCATGAAGGTAAACATGGCATGTAAACCTTTGTTGATTTCGCCGATTAAGTAACCAGTTGCGTTATCAAAGTTCAATACAGCAGTTGCTGAAGCACGGATACCCATTTTGTGTTCGATCGAACCACAAGAAACCGTGTTACGCTCACCTACACCACCATCAGCAGTTGGGATGAACTTAGGTACGATGAATAACGAAATACCACGAGTACCAGCAGGTGAATCTGGAAGACGTGCAAGTACGATGTGGATGATATTCTCTGTTAAATCATGCTCACCTGCAGAGATGAAGATTTTTGTACCAGAGATTTTGTAAGTACCGTCAGCAGCAGCTTCTGCTTTAGTTTTTACTTGACCTAAGTCAGTACCACATTGAGGCTCAGTTAAGCACATTGTGCCAGACCAAGTACCTTCAACGAGTTTAGGCATATATGTATTTTTTTGCTCATCAGTACCGAATTGCATGATGGTGTTCATACAACCTGTACTTAAACCAGGATACATCGTGAACGACCAGTTCGCAGTACCCATCATTTCTGATTTGATAAGGTTTAAAGACATTGGTAAGCCTTGGCCACCAAACTCTTCTGGATAAGAAAGACCTTGCCAACCACCCATTACAAATTGGTCGTATGCTTCTTTGAAGCCTTTAGGAGTAGTTACTTCGCCGTTGTTAAAAGTACAACCTTCTTCGTCGCCAGACTGGTTGATTGGAGAAAGTACGTTTTCGCAGTAATCAGCCGCACCTTCAAGAATCATGTCAACTGTATCAGCATCAGCATTTTGACCACTTGTCAAAGTTTGGTAATGTGCTGGATAATCGAACACTTCATTCATTAAGAAGCGAATATCACG
Organism: Acinetobacter sp. AOR34_HL; assembly: GCF_027854795.1. Lineage (NCBI taxonomy): Bacteria > Pseudomonadati > Pseudomonadota > Gammaproteobacteria > Moraxellales > Moraxellaceae > Acinetobacter > Acinetobacter sp. AOR34_HL. The sequence continues at coordinate 34,043 of NZ_JAKTID010000036.1, forward strand.
GAGCGGGGCTTTATAAGCTGGCATAATCTTAATCCTGTATTTGAATCGTTGTGGATTATCTGTATCAGTACTTTGATTATTCACAGTGGTGATAAAAATACATTGATAAACACTGTGGAAAAGACTGTCAGAAAAGCTAATTAAGGCTAAAAACACTTAGTTGAAAATTCAATTTTCTGCTAAAGTTTTAGACTCGTTTTGAATATGAAAATGATCCATTTAGTAATTGAAAATATAACGATATAAAGGTGTTTGATAAAGCTATGCGTTTAAAATATTTAACATTATGTTTGTTTGGTCTTAGTATTTCAGGTTGTTCTCAGCATGTCATTAAAACCAATTCAAGCTCTTCTAGTTTAGAGCAAAAAGCAATAAATAGCATCAATGCGATGTACGAATATCCGAGCTACGACTATCGGGGGAAATTTAATATTCATGTTGACCTTGATCAGCATAAAGCTGAAGCAGATCAACAGAAAGATGTTTTAGATGCTGCTTTGAAACAAAAGGTTGATCAATATTTGCGCGAGCAAAAAGTCAATTTGGATGCAAAACAAAAACAAGCACTATATAAAGCTTTGGCAGAGCAACCGAAAGGTTTGGGCAATAGCAAGTTTGATAAATTTGCTCGAGTAATGGCTAACATTTTAAATGATATGCAATTTGAGTATGATGGATCTGTGCATTATCGACAAAAGATGGGCTCGTTTAACCTCACTGCTCGTTATGAAAAACCAACCTTATTGGTTCAAGCGAAAGTTCCGATGGTTTTGGATTTAAATAACTACAAGTTCTACATCAATTATTTTGCATTGATGCCGTACTTGGTGAATAAAGAAAATCAGAACAATTTAGCGTATTTAGATTTTTCAAAATACCAAGGTTTGTTTAAACAAGTTGATTACAAGAAATTTGCAGAATACATCAAAGCATCGAGTGCTATTTACTATCGTTTAGCTGATCCAAACAGTATCCAAACTTTGTCGGTGAGTTCTGCTGATCAAGCTGCGGGTGTGGTAGAGAAAATTCGTTTAAAAACCACAATTGAAGAGCTGGTTCTGCAAGCGAATCTATATAGCAAAGTGAATGAAAAATACTTAATGCAAAGTATTTTGAAATTTGATGAGCAAAATCTTGAAAAATTGATTTCAGAGCAAGACAAAACAGACACTGCTTCAAAGGCTGAACAAAGTGGCACTTTATTAAATTCAAAGGCAGCAGCTGATGATGCGAGTGTGGTGAGCCAAGAGTTGTATCGTTTAGTGAATCAACACTTTGGAGTAGAAGAGCCAGAGGATGAATATACTGAAGAGGCAGATGCAACCAAAGTCGCAGCAGAGGATGTGGCTCAAGAAGCTGAAGATATCACAGAAGAGGCTGATGCCGTTGCAGAGTCTGCCACCGCGACAGAACATGTGCTAACAGGCGAGCAATGTACGGCATTACAAAATGCTGCCAAAACAAATTTTGGTGATATTCAGTATTGTCAAACCATGTACGATGTCGATGTTTTGGGTGAGCAGAAAACGCCATCGGGTTTCTTGTCTTATATTGAGAAATTGGTCGCAGTTGAAAAAGAGTTTGTTCAATACGATCAAAATCAATTTATTGATGATCAGGGCTTTAAAGCACTTTGGCTGAAGCATCAAGCAGACATTCAAAAAGCATTACCACCTGTTGAAAAGCGTAATCCTTTCGTGATGGATGTTGGCTTGGATGCGCAAGGGCGTGCAGTCAAACTTGATTATGACTTAAATTATGCACTGCCTGAGCTGAAGTCGAGCTTTAATATCAAAGCAGATATGCTGGTGACAAATTACGGTAAAGCAACCCCGATTGCTCAAGCTCAGTTAAAGCAAGCTAAAACATGGGCGGAAGCGAGTAAGGGTTCTATCCTTGAACAAGCGATCGGCAGTTTCTCTGAAAAATTAGGTCAAACAGGCATTCAAGAGCGCTCAGCACAGCTTTATACATTATCTTTGGATGATCAGCTCAAAGTAATTGCTGAGCAGCGTTACGATGCTACGCAGTCATATGAACAAACCTACAAAGCGGTGTTCATTGCTAAATTGGTTGAGAGTAATCCAATCCTTGCAAAACGTTACACTTCTCAAGAGCTACAAGAAGTCGCAAGTGTTTATGCTTATTGGTTCTCAGATGAAGAGGTATATAGTCCTGAAGGTAAGGCTCTAAAACAGATCGAAAGCTTACAGAAAAAACACCATTTGGAGCAAGAAGATCAGTTTGATGATAAGTTGGGTCAAGCTGTAAATCGTTTAGTGACTGATGCAATGCGTGGTGACCAAGACCGTCAGCAATGGAAAAAGCTAAAAGCTCAATATAAGCAACCACAGCAATTGTTTGCGAAACAATATCAAATCCAGTTTGAACAAACCAATGGTATTTCGAACGAAGAAAAGAGCTTGTTGGAGCAAACAGCGAATGTGCTGGGGCAAGTATATATAGACGCACGTAAAAATCAGCTTTCTGATAAATCATTGAAGGCATTGAAAATTGAACATAATGAATTTATTGATTATGAAATCTTCAAAGATGTTTATCAGAAAATGATAAGCACAAAATAATTCAGTTAAAAAAGAACCTGCATCATGCAGGTTCTTTTTATGGTTTGATTTATAAGAAGTCTTTTAATTCAGGTTTCACGCCATTCCAAATAGAGAAAGCTTCAATGGCTTGCCCCACTAGCATGCCGAATCCATCTGTAGAGGGGACTTGTCTCATAAGGGCTTGATCAAGGAAACTTGATGGTTTTCCGTATGCCATTTCGTAGGCGTGATGAAAAATAAGTGTTTGGGGTAATTGCAAAGCTTCACCCGTTAAACTTGCCGAAGTCGCATTAATGACGATGTCAAACTCACCTGTCAGTTGATCTAGGCTGATTGCATGTAGTTTAGTATCGGGCACAGCCGTTTTTAAATCTTCAACCAATTGTTCTGCACGGGCTAATGTACGGTTGGCAATCACGATTTGTTTTGCACCAGCTTGAACCAGAGGATAAATCACACCGCGTGTTGCGCCACCCGCACCCAAAATCAAAATATGGCTATTTGCTAAGTTCCAATTCAAAGCTTGTATTGCCGCAACTAAACCTTGCCCATCGGTATTATCACCGTATAGTTGACCGTCTTGCATCCATAAAGTATTGACTGCTTTGGCAATCTTGGCACGTTCAGTGAGTTGGTCACATAACGCAAAGGCCTGCTCTTTAAAAGGCACAGTGACATTCATGCCAACACCATTTTGATCGAAGAACGCTTTAACTGCGGACTCGAAACCATCTAGCGGAGCAAGAATTTTTTTATAATTTAAATCAACGCCGGTTTTTGCTGCAAAAGCATGATGCAATTCTGGTGAGCGGGATTGTTCAATTGGATTTCCAATAACAGCAAATTGTTTCGTCATGAGTCATCAGCTTGATTGCGGTGGTCAAAGTTTATTAAAGATACATGGTGTGCCGCAATATTGATTTACATCTCGCACCATATTACAGGCTGATTTAATTTTCAGAACATGTTCAGATAAGACTGAATTTTGCTGAGATTTATACAAATTATGTTATGAGTATCTTTCTTGTTAGACATGCCGAAAGCATTGCAAATATTAATCATCGTAGTGATTGTCACACGGACAATTTTTACAGTTATTGATTACTTTGATCAAACAGCCTCAAAGTTTGAGTAAGTCTTTGATGCAAAGTTTTAGATCAGATTTAATTCATAACCCTATTAACAACACTGAGATCTTTATATTTAGAACTTAAATGAATGTACAAATAAAACACATCCCTGATTTATAAAAACAGGGATGTAGAGTAGGGATTATTTTGTTAAACCTAACCAATCTCTTGGTTTTAAATAATAGTCTGTAAGTCGTTTCTCTTGCGAGTCAGCATCCCATTCTGGACGATACGACCAACCTGCTAGATTCGGTAAACTTACTAGAATTGACTCAATACGCCCACCAGTTTGTAAGCCGAACAAAGTGCCACGGTCATAAACCAAATTATATTCTACATAACGCCCACGACGATAAAGTTGGAACTCTCGTTGTGCTTCTGTATAGGGTTGCTCACGATGCTTTTCAAAAATAGGTAAGATCGCCTCTAAGTATCCATTTCCAACGGCTTGTATATATTTAAAACAAGTTTCGAAATCCCACTGATTGAGATCATCAAAGAACAGTCCACCTACGCCGCGTTGTTCATCACGATGCTTTAAATAGAAATAATCATCACACCATTGTTTATGTTCTGCATAAACATTTTCACCAAAAGGCTTGCATAAGTCATAAGCGGTTTGATGCCAATTTTGAATATCTTGATCATCTGGGTAAAAAGGTGTCAGATCGAAGCCACCACCAAACCACCACACAGGATCTTGACCTTCAGGTTCGGCTACAAATAAACGAACATTAGCATGTGAGGTTGGAATATTAGGATTTTTAGGATGAATGACTAATGAAACGCCCAAGGCTTGTGCTTTTGCACCAGCAATCTGTGGATGGCGTTCTGTCGCTGAAGCAGGTAGTTTGCTGATGTTAATGTGGGAAAACATCACCCCACCTTTTTCGATTACTTCACCATTTTGTAGAACTCGAGAGCGACCACCACCGCCTTCGGTTCTCTCCCAATCATCAATGATAAACTCAGCGGTTCCACCGCCTGCCCGTTCCTGTTGTTCTAAACCTGCGCAAATTCGTGTTTGTAGATCAAGTAAAAATTCACGAACACGTTGAATATCAGCTGAAGTTGGATGCTGCATGATGATCCTCTTGAGGTGATCTATGTATTAGTAACATCAAAACATAAAACCATAAAAAAAATAAGGGATTTTTAATCATTCTGATTAAAAATCCCTTGATTGCTTTATTTTTAAACGTTTAAGAAGGTGAATCAGAAGTCATCTTTTTGATAAAGATGATCCATACGCTCACGTTTGGTTTTTAAATATTGCTCGTTGAACGGATTTTTTCCAACAGTAAGTGGTACACGTTCAACAACATTAATACCAAGATCGGTGAGTGCTTTAAGTTTTAGAGGATTGTTAGTAATCAACTTAACCTCTTTCACTTGGAGATGATCGAGCATAATACTGCACATATCATAACGACGTGCATCAGCAGGAAGATTCAACAGAAGATTAGCATCAACCGTATCATGCCCTTGATCTTGGAGTGCATAAGCTCGGATTTTATTGGTCAATCCAATGCCACGACCTTCTTGACGTAAATAAAGGATGACACCTTGACCTGCTTCATTGATCAAACGTTGGGTTGCTTGCAGTTGAGGACCACAGTCACATTTCAGTGAGGCAAAAGCGTCGCCCGTAAGACACTCTGAGTGAATACGAACTAAAACAGGAGTATTTGGTGGAGTTTCTAAACCTTTAGAAAGCGCCACATGTTCTTCACCCGTCTTTGGGTCTTGAAACACGGAAATATTGAAGTCACCGAAAGCAGTTGGTAGCTTTGATGTTGCAATAAATTCAATCGGCACAGATTTATTCACCATTATCAGAAAAACTGTCAAAGTATAGCCTAATGTGTGAAGATTGCGTGAATTAGAATGTCTGATTTTTCACACAAGTTTTTCTTTTTCATACAAAGCACATAATAATAGTTGATAAACAGTGACATAATTCAGGATAATCTGATGGCTATACTGTAAATGTATGCAAGAGAATGTTCAGCACTACATCATTCGCACATGTGGCTGATTGAAGGTGCATCATATTTAATTGTATGATCACCCCCATTTAACCCAGCTTCGGATTTGCCAGGCTTAAAAAGGCTTTGCCACATTATGTTGTATACCGAAATTCCAACTCAACGCCCTGTTACGCCATTGTTGGATGAAATCGATCATCCTGAGCAATTACGTCAGCTCGAGCAAAGCCAACTCCCTCAAGTGGCAGATGAGTTGCGTCAATATATTTTGTATGCAGCAGGACAAAGTGGTGGTCACTTTGGCGCAAATTTAGGTGTGATTGAACTGACAGTTGCTTTGCACTACTGTTTCAATACACCAGATGATCGTTTAGTTTGGGATGTAGGGCATCAAGCATATCCTCACAAAGTCCTGACTGGGCGTCGAGAACGTATTACCACAATTCGTAGTAAAGGTGGTTTAGCTGCATTTCCAGCACGAGATGAATCTGATTTTGATACTTTCGGTGTAGGACATTCTTCAACAGCAATTTCTGCTGGATTAGGCATGGCACTCGCTCGCCGTTATCAGCAAAAGCCTTGCGAAGTTGTTGCGATTATCGGTGATGGTGCAATGACAGCAGGGATGGCTTTTGAAGCCATGAATGATGCTGTTGCACATAATGCTGATCTAATCGTGGTATTGAACGATAATGATATGTCGATCTCATGCAGCACGGGTGGTTTTGCAAAACATCTCGCTGCGATTTGGGAAACTGGTCAATTGGTCAATGTAAATGAACAGGGCGAAGCTTATGTTCAGCCACATCCAAAATGGACATACAATTCGCGTTTGCATCAATCTGCAACAGATGCAGCTGATAACTTATTTAAAGCGATTGGTTTTGACTATTTCGGACCTTTTGATGGGCACAATGTTGAACAACTTGCTCAAGTCTTCCACGCATTAAAAAAACGCAAAGGTCCGCGATTAGTTCACGTTTACACTAAAAAAGGTAAAGGTTTCGCTCCAGCAGAAGCAGATCCGATTACCTATCATGCCATTACTAAGATTACACCTACTGCTTCAGCACCAGTTAAAAAATCACCACCTAAATATTCAGATGTATTTGGACAGTGGTTATGTGACGAAGCTGCACAAGATGCACGTTTATTAGCGATCACACCTGCAATGTGTGAAGGTTCTGGCATGGTGAAGTTTGCACAGCAATACCCAGAGCGCTTTTTTGATGTTGCGATTGCTGAACAGCATGCAGTGACTTTAGCAGCGGGTATGGCGTGTGAAGGTTTAAAGCCTGTTGTCGCGATTTATTCAACCTTCTTGCAACGTGGCTACGATCAGTTGATTCATGATGTAGCATTGCAAAATTTAGATGTCACTTTTGGTATTGATCGTGCTGGATTAGTTGGCGAAGATGGTCCAACGCATGCAGGTGCATACGATTATGCCTATATGCGTACTGTACCTAATATGGTGATTATGGCGCCAAAAGACGAAAATGAATGTCGTCAAATGCTACACACTGCATATCATTATAAAGGTCCAACAGCAGTTCGTTACCCACGTGGTGCTGGAACAGGTGTAGAAATTCAACAACAAATGACTGCCTTAGAGATTGGTAAAGCTGAAATTGTTGCAGAATTTAATTTGGATGCAGATCAGCAGATTAGTATTTTGGCTTTCGGGAGTCGAGTGGTAGCTTCAGTCGAAGCAGCGCAACAATTTGCGAATAAGCATGCAATAGGTGTGCGTGTGGTAAATATGCGTTTTGTGAAGCCATTGGATGAACAAATGATACGCACACTTGCTGAACGAACTCAGCTTTTCGTAACTGTTGAAGAACATGCCGTGATGGCAGGTGCGGGAAGTGCAGTAAATGAATTCCTCGCACAAGCAAAAATCGTAAAGCCAATCCTCAATTTGGGTTTGCCAGATGAGTTTTTACATCAAGCTACACATCAACAAATGCTTGCCGATTGTGGTTTGGATGCGTATGGGATTTTAGCTTCAATTGAACGTGCTTGGTTTTAGATAAATAACGGAAACAATTTTTCGTAAACATTTTTCCCCTAAAAGCCCTTATATTTGATAGAATGTAAGGGCTTTTATGCATTATTCTTTGTCAAAATCTTCAAATTTGTAGTGGGTGTTCAATGGAACCTATGGTGGTTATGGCTGCGCGTGCGGCTCAAACAGTTGGTCAAGAGCTTTTAAAGGCACATCAAAATCGTCATAAACTCGATTTACAAGTTGAAGAAAAAGGCATTGATGGTCCAGTAACACGTGTTGATCGTTATTTGGAACAACTTACAATAGATACACTTCGCAAAAGCTATAAAAATCATAGCTTCCTAGGTGAAGAGTTTGGTATGCAAGAAGGTAAAGGTCACGACGCTGATTGGTGTTGGGTGATTGATCCTTTAGATGGTACTCAAAACTTTATCAATGGTTTCCCTCACTTTTGTATTTCTATCGCTGTACAACACAAAGGCGTGACACAACACGGTGTGATCTATGATCCAGTTCGTGATGAATTATTCTCTGCAAGCCGTGGTCGTGGCGCAGTAATGAATCAACGCCGTATTCGTGCAAATGTCAAAGATAGTTTAGATAAAACATTCCTAGCAGTCGGTCATCCTTATCGTGCAAAGCGTAATGGTGAAATCGTTTCTTATGCAGAGCAACACTTTGCTTCGTTATTGGCAGTCACAAAATCTGGAGCTCAAATTCGTCGTGCAGGTTCAGCAGCATTAGATTTGGCATATGTTGCTGCGGGTCGTTTTGATGGTTTCTTTGAATTAGGTTTAAAACCATGGGATATCGCTGCAGGTGAGTTAATTGTTAAAGAAGCGGGCGGTGTGGTTGTGGATGCTCGTGGTGGTAATGATTCAATGGAAAATGGTCAAGTCATTGCTTGTTCAATGAAAATGTTAAAACCACTAATGCAAGCAGTAGTTCCAGCATGGAGCGAAGCTGCAAAATAAATTTTAGATTAAAAAACCCTCAATAATTTGAGGGTTTTTTTTATTATGATCTGATAATAATGAAGGAGTTATTTTTATAATTTCATCTTCTTTAATCGGTCAGATACAAATAATAAAGGTGATCCAGTAGAAAAACCTATTAAAAAGGGTGACTTTTAAAATTATTCTGCTATAATCCGCCCACGCACTTAAATTCCAGTTCATTACCTGAACATTCAGTTCTATTCATATTATGCGCACGCTGTCCATAGAGAGGACCACATCTTGCGCCCAAATCGCTTAGCGATTCTTCAGGTTGAGGCAGTAATCAAGCGTGCGTTAGTCCACATCGTCGTTATCCGGATTGCCGCTGAATTTCATATATTTTCAGCTTGAGTCGCTTTGCCGCTTTTTGCCGATGTCTATTTTTTGTATTTATTAAAATGGAGCACCCATTAGGGTGAAACTCTCTATGAGCAAAACTTTTGCCGAATTTTCTTTGCACGAAACCTTACAACAAGCCCTAGAAGGTTTAGGTTTTACTAGTCCAACTCCTGTGCAAGAACAAGCGATTCCAGCTGCGTTAGAAGGAAAAGATCTATTAGTTTCTAGCCAGACTGGTTCTGGTAAGACAGCAGCATTTTTACTCCCAACATTAAATGCTTTAGCTGGTCAAGAAACTTTCGTGCCATTTAAAGAGCGCATGAAAGCGATTACCCAACCAAGTATTTTAGTTTTATGCCCAACGCGTGAATTGGCTCAACAAGTAAGCCAAGATGCGATTGCATTTGTACGTCATATGAAAGGTGTTCGTATTGCTGCAATTATGGGTGGTATGCCTTTTGGTAAGCAAATTCAACAGCTTAAAGGCGCGCAAGTTATTGTTGCTACTCCAGGTCGTTTACTTGACTTGGTTAATCGTCGTCAATTGAAACTTGATAAAGTTGAATCTTTAATCGTCGATGAAGCTGACCGTATGCTTGATCTAGGTTTCTCTGAAGATCTAGAAGCAATTGGTGAGTTAGCTGCAAACCGTAATCAAACATTAATGTTCTCTGCTACTTTTGCTGATCGTATTATTCGTCTTGCTGAACGTATGATGAATGATCCACAACGTATCGCAATCGAAACAGGCCACAGTACTAATACTGATGTAACTCAAACATTACATTGGACTGATGGCTTTGAGCATAAGAAAAAATTACTTACACACTGGTTATCTGACGAGTCAGTAGATCAAGCTGTTGTATTTGCAAGCACGCAAGAAGATACAGACATGCTTGCTGAAGAATTGGCTGAAGCAGGCCACTCAGTTGTTGCATTGCATGGTGCTATGCCACAAACAGTTCGTAACCGTCGTTTACGTAGTATTCGTGAAGGTCGTGCAAAAATCTTAGTTGCAACTGATGTTGCAGCACGTGGTTTAGACGTACCAACCATTTCTCACGTAATTAACTTCGGTTTACCGATGAAAAATGAAGACTATGTACACCGTATTGGTCGTACAGGTCGTGCGGGTCGTACAGGTCAAGCGATTACACTTGCGACTTATCGTGAGCGTGGCAAAATCCGTGCTTTAGAAGATTATTTAGATGCACGTTTAAATGTGTCTGAAATTGAAGGTTTAGAGCCATCTCCACCTCCTGCACGTTCAGGTCGTGATGGCGGCGGTCGTGGTCGCGGTGGTCGTGATGGCGGCGGTCGTGGTCGTGGTGGTTTTGGTGGCGGTCGTCGTTTTGAAGGCGAAAGCAATTTCAAACGTCGTGAAGGTGGTGATGATCGTCCACGTCGTAGCTTCGATGATAAACCACGTGGTGAACGTCCATCATTTGGTGGTGAAGATCGTCCACGTCGCGAATTCAATTCTGATCGTCCACGTCGTGAAGGTGGTTTTGAAGACCGTCCACGTCGTAACTTTGATGATAAACCACGTGGTGAACGTCCATCATTTGGTGGTGAAGATCGTCCACGTCGCGAATTCAATTCTGATCGTCCACGCCGCGAAGGTGGTTTTGATGATCGTCCAAAGCGTACATTTGGTGGTGAAGATCGCCCACGTCGTGAATTCAATTCTGATCGTCCACGTCGTGAAGGTGGCTACAACGATAAACCACGTTTTGACTCGAATGATGACAACCGTGGTAATCGTGTAGATTATAAACCACGTCGTGAAGGAAGCTTCGGTGATCGTCCGAAACGTGATTTTGGTGATCGTCCAGCACCTCAACGTGAAGGTGGCTTCGGTGACCGTCCAAAGCGTAGCTTTGGTGGTGAAGATCGTCCAAAACGTACATTCGGTGGTGAAGACCGTCCTAAGCGTAAATTTGGTGAAGATCGTCCAGTACGCGGTACACGTGAAGAAACTTTCGGTGGCGACCGTCGTCGTAAAAACGACTTCTAATCGTTAAAAAACGATAAAATGAAGAAGCCAGTTGAAAAACTGGCTTTTTTATTACTTGATATTCATGTAGAATCGGGAAAAATGTGTTCTAGTTCAAATTTTATATAAAAAATGAATAATGTTAAGCAAAATAACAGTTTTGTTGCTCAAGCATGGTCTTTCGTTTGCAATGAAGGGCTACCGTGTCTATTTGTCATTCTCATGTTATGTAATGGATTATTCTTTGCATATGCATTGTTTGATGAAAACAATTCTGACAGTTTTAATGCCAATAATACGATGCATGTTGCGAGTGAATCCGCGTCTAAGAATAACTACATAAATTAAATAATCTTGATACATCCCTTATCAAAATAAAAACAAGTGCTTAATCTTTCAGTGTATAGTATGCGTGCATAAAAAGTGCAGGAATGAATGCCCTTATGAATAATAAAACTCCTCGCGATACTGAAGCCTTAATTGAAGTTAAACACTTGAGCTTTAATCGAGGGGAACGTGTCATTTATGATGATGTTTGTCTCAAAATTCGACGTGGTCAGATTACTGCAATCATGGGGCCGTCAGGTACAGGTAAGACAACATTATTAAGACTCATTGGTGGACAATTAACTCCTGATCGGGGTGAGGTTTTAATCGATGGTAAAAATATAGCAGCAATGTCTCGTCCTGAGCTATTTACAGCTCGTGCGCGTATGGGAATGTTATTTCAAAGTGGTGCGCTGTTTACTGATATGTCGGTATATGAAAATGTTGCATTTCCGATACGAGCTCATACGAAGTTACCTGAACATATCATTGCAGAGCTTGTTGCCTTAAAGCTTGAATCTGTTGGTTTACGCGGTGCAGAACAATTAATGCCATCGGAACTTTCTGGAGGCATGAATCGTCGTGTAGCTTTAGCACGTGCGATTGCACTTGATCCAGAATTGATTATGTATGATGAACCTTTTGCTGGGCAAGACCCGATTGTGAAAGGTGTTTTAACTCGATTAATTCGTTCTTTACGTGAAGCATTAGATTTAACAACGATTATCGTATCGCACGATGTGGCAGAGACCTTATCGATTGCTGATTATATTTATGTTGTTGCTGAAGGTAAAATTCAGGGTGAAGGTACACCTGAACAATTAGAAAATCATGCTTCACCATTTGTGCGCCAATTTTTAACAGGATCAGCTGAAGGACCTGTCGAATATCAATTTACTCATCAAGCTTATTTAGATAACGAGGTTCGTCCATGAATACGATTGCCTGGTTAGGTAGACTCGTTATTGAGCGGGTGAAAGGCATTGGTGCAGCGTCACTAATGTTGATTCAGATTTTATTTTCAATGCCATCCAAAGGCGGATTTCAGCGTTTTATCTACCAAATGTACCGTGTCGGAGTGATGTCATTATTGATTATCTCTGTCTCTGGTTTATTCATTGGTTTGGTACTGGGTTTACAAGGCTATTCGATTTTGGTGAATGTCGGTAGTGAAGCAATGTTAGGGACGATGGTGTCTTTGACATTACTTCGTGAGCTTGCACCTGTAGTCGCCGCATTATTATTTGCAGGACGTGCTGGTTCGGCACTTACTGCTGAAATCGGTTCGATGAAACAGAGCGAACAGCTTGCCAGTATGGAAATGATTGGTGTTGATCCGTTAAAGCAAATCGTTTCACCACGTTTATGGGCAGGTATTGTAAGTTTACCGATGCTGACTGTCATTTTTGCTGCAATTGGTATTGTCGGTGGAAAATTAGTTGGTGTTGATTTCCTCGGAGTGGACGAAGGTTCATTTTGGGGTGGAATGCAAAGTAGTGTGCAATTTGGACATGATGTTGTTAATGGCATTATCAAAAGCGTAGTGTTCGCATTGATTTGTACATGGGTAGCGGTATATCAAGGTTATGCCTGCGATCCAACTCCAGAAGGTATTGCGACGTCGATGACGAGAACGGTCGTGTATTCTTCACTTTGTGTATTAGGTTTTGATTTCGTGTTGACTGCGGTCATGTTCGGAGGGATTTAATGAAATCACGTACTAGTGAGCTGGCCGTAGGTATTTTTGTCATTATCTTCGGTATCGCTCTATTTTTTCTTGCAATGAAAGTCAGTGGTTTAGTTGGCACAAATTTACGTGATAGCTACAGCATGACAGCGCAGTTTGACAATGTGAATGGTTTAAAACCACGTGCAAAAGTTACGATGAGTGGTGTAACGATTGGTCGTGTTGAATCTATTACATTAGATCCAATCACACGTTTAGCGACTGTGAAATTCGAATTGGATGGTAAGTTAACGAGCTTTAATGCTGAGCAGTTAAAAGAAGTTCAGAAGAATGCACTTGAGGAATTACGCTATAGCTCTGATTATCAACAAGCTGATGCTGCGAAACAAAAAGAAATGGAACAGCAACTGATCGGTAACATGACCTCCATCACGAGTCTGGACGAAGATGCTTATATAATGGTAGCAACCAATGGCTTATTGGGTGAAAAATATTTGAAAGTCGTACCAGGTGGTGGTGTCAACTACTTGAAACGTGGTGACGTCGTTTCAAACACTCAAGGCACAATGGATTTAGAAGATTTAATCAGTAAATTTATTACTGGTGGTGCGGGTAAATCCACATCAAGCTCATCAACAGAAAGTTCAGCTTCTCAACCTGCTACGGATGATGCAGAACCTTCGTTTGTTGAGTAATTCAGGTTAGGAGATTGAAGTGAATACATTATTGAAACAGACACTGACAGCAAGCGTATTATCGACAATGCTTGCGAGTGCCGCTTTTGCAGCGCCAAAAGAGACCCCACCTGATTTCGTAAAACGTGTTGCAGATGGTTTAATTACTCGTTTGAAAGCTGATAAACCGAAGTTGCAAAACAATCCAGCTTTGGTCAGAACGATTATCCGTCAAAATCTTGATCCATATGTAGATTCGCAAGCATTTACTCGTATCGTATTGGGTACTTATGCAAATAACCAATACACGAATGCTGCACAACGTGCTCAATTTGAGAAAAACTTCCGTGAAGTGATTATCGAAAACTATGGCGGTGCTTTCGCGAAATATACTAATGAAAGTTATACAATGCGTCCGTTTAAGTCGACTAACAGCAAAAATCCTGTGGTGACTTTAGACTTTATGCATAATGGCGAGAAGATCCCTGTGTCATTCCAATTAACGGACAAAGGGGATCAATGGAAAGTGCGTAATATCAATGTTTCTGGTATTGATCTAGGCTTACAATTCCGTAACCAGTTTGCTGCTACAGTTCAGCGTAATGGTGGAAATATTGATAAAGCGATTGCGACCTTTAAACCAGATGCTGATGCAGCTGTAAATAAAAAATAAGTAGGTGACGGGTGATTCAATATATCGACCAACAACTCGTCGTTCCTAAGACGATTGATTTTGAAAATGCAGAGCAAGTTTATCAATCAGGTTTAGCATATATTCAGCAACATCAAAGTTTTCCTTTAGTTGTTGACCTTGCTCAGCTTGAAAATGGTAATACTTTATCTTTGGCTGTTTTGGTGCAATGGTTACGTCAAACTCCAGAGAGTAAAGGATTACATTTTAAAAATGTTTCTGAAAAGATGTTAAAGATCATCCAAGCTTGCCATCTACAAGATGACTTAAAGTTAATTTAATTGGTTTTGTAGATTACAAAAAGAGAGCTATTAAAGCTCTCTTTTTTATTAGTATTATTTTGGATAAGCTGAAAAAAGAGCTTCGCAAGTTGGATATTTTTGATGTAGTTTTTTTAAATAAAAGCTTTCGTCATGTTCTAAAAAACCATCTAGTAATCTGATAGATGATTCATTATTACAGCCTTTAATTCTTCTATTCCATGCGGCAAATGATGCAATAGGAAGATCAATCGATATGGTATTTTCTTTGCAATCTAATAATGCTAAAGAAACAATTTGATATTTTTGGGATGTATTATGATTTGATGGGTATGCTAAGCCCATAATTAAGTCATTCGTTTTTATCGTTTTAACTGGAAAGTCACTCATCCATTCTTTAGGTCTTGGTGAAATGATTTTAGATAACAAATTTTTAAATACAAAGTCAGGATGCTGTAATTTGAATTTAGTATGATTAATTGAATTGATCTTCTGAACAGACTTAACGCGGGCAATAAACACATCATTTGGGGAAAGCGGTGCGCAGGCAAAAGTTGTGGGTATCGAAAGAGTTATGCCTATACAAAGGAATAACCCTTTCATTTTATATCCATTTCTTCCATCTGAAGTAGACCATTGGTAGTACTAAGAAAGCCATTAATATGCCAGCGACGATGAGAAAGCTTAAACTTCCGTGAGCAAATGGTAATTCATCTGTATTCATCCCATAAATACTTGCAATCAGCATAGGTGGTGCAAGCATACTTGGTAAAATAGAGAATCGACGAATCGTGTCATTCTGTTCAGTGTTAATGAACCCAGAAGTGGTATCGAGTAAGAATCGTACTTTTTGGAATAAGAAAGCATCGTGCTCGACCAGTGAGCGTACATCCTCGCTTAATTCTCGAATATCTGCATCATAGATATGACTGCCTAATGCACGTGGGCGAGATAAAAAGGTAAGAACTCGACGCAAATCAATCAAACATAATTGTGCTTTTCCAAGCATATCTTCTTGTTGTGCTAGGCGTGTAATCATGTCATCTAGATCTAAGATCTTTTCACGATGATGATTATTGAGTACTTCTGTGGAGTATCTTTCTAAGTCTTTGTGGATATCTTCTAAGATATCCGCAAGTTCATCAAGCTTTGCTTCTAGTAACCCTAATAAGATCCACGTCGGATCTTTATAGTCCATATCATAGTCATTGCGACGCGCACGGGCACGGAATGCACGGAAAGCGACGAGCTTCTCACCACGCATGGTAAATAAACGATCTTTATGCAAAATAAATGCGACGGTTTGTACCATTGCAAGCATATGTGATGAGTCGTCAGTATCACCATCTACCTGATAATTTTTATTCTTTGTTAAAAAATATGTGCTGATATGCAAAATACCATCATCATCACGGTAAAATCGTGCGGATGAGGAAATGTCTTCAAGTGATTTGAGAGTAGGTAAGTTGCGCTCATAAGCATCAAGTACCCATTGTTGTTCTTCTTGTGATGGAGCGATTAAATCAATCCAAACTAATTCAGGATGCAGATCAAAACTCCCATTGATCGTTGCATCTTCTAGACTACCGCGCTCTGTGGCATAAAAGGCTTCAAGCATGTCTTTTTTCCTCGCGCAGTTTATGAAAGTCAGCGTGTATTTTAGACAAGGATTGAACTAAAAACACTTGCCTAAACGCTATTTTGTCAAAAATCTTGTTTCATAGCCTACTTTATCAGCATGACAGTTATATAAAACGGTTTTAATTGTATGAATTCTATATGTGTTTTTTGCGGTTCTTCTCTCGGTAATGATGTGGTTTATGAACAAATCACTCAAGCAACAGGTCAAATAATTGCTGAACAAGGTTTGACCCTTGTTTATGGTGGTGGTCGTTCTGGCTTAATGGGTGTGGTTGCCAATAGTGCGCTTGAAGCAGGTGGCAAAGTGATTGGTGTTATTCCTGAAGCTTTGGTTGATCGTGAGCTTGCGCATGCTGAACTTAGCGAACTATATGTTGTGAAAGATATGCATGAACGAAAAACCAAGATGGCTGAATTGGCAGATGGTTTTATTGCATTACCTGGCGGTGCAGGGACTTTGGAAGAAATTTTCGAGCAGTGGACATGGAATCAATTAGGGATTCACCAAAAGCCTTGTGCATTTTTAAATATTAATGGCTTTTATGATGATCTGATTAAAATGTTACAAACTTCAGTTGAGCATGGTTTTAGCCAAGCTCGATTTGTAGATACCTTGATTGTGTCTGATAATATTCATGATATTTTAGCAGCATTTCAGAAATATCAACCCGCAGTTCCGAAATGGACGTCTCGCAATGAAATTCAAGCTTGAGGATAACCTTTGAAAACAATCACTGTCGCTGCTGCCATTATCATGAATGACAAAAATGAGTTGTTATTGGTAAGAAAAAAGAACACGCGTGTGTTTATGCAAGTTGGCGGAAAGCTTGAACCCAATGAAGCGCCTGAAATAGCAATTCAGCGCGAAATTTTAGAAGAGATTGGGTCTACTTGTGACATCAAGCAGTATTTGGGGCGATATGAGACAGCAACAGCAAATGAACCTGATCATCAATTAATTAGCCATCTGTTTGTTGTCGAACTCCATCAACAACCTGAAATTGCGGCTGAAATCGCGGAAATGAAATGGATTGATTTGCATGAAGAGTCTATTTTGCTTGCACCATTAACTACCGAGGTTGTCATTCCTTGGTGTCTTAAACAATAACATCATGATTTGCCTGTTTAACACCACCAGCGGCTAAACAGGCTGAGTATATATGTTGGCACCCCAACTGTTTTAATACTTGACTGAGGGCATTGATAGAGCTGCCTGTGGTCACGACATCATCAATAATCAGCACTTTTCTATAAATCAATTGAAGATGTGTTTTAGCGACAAATTGATCTTCTATATTTTCCAATCGCTCTAAGCGGCTTAAACCTTTTTGAGAATGTTGGGCTAGTCGTTGCACGGGCTGCCATACTGGAATATTCAATACTTTGCTCAGTTCCTTAGCGATTAAAAGTGATTGATTGAAACCTCTTTCCATCAGTCGATCATTTGAAATAGGCATTGGTACGATGGCATGTACTTTTGGCAGCTTAAGTTCCAGTAATAGTCCGCTAAGTAATCGAAGATGATGTAACTGTTGCTCGTATTTAAATTGTTGAATGAGTTGGCTGATCGGATATTCATAATGACAGGCAACAAGTATATCTTGCTGATGTCGTTCGATTTTATGTTTTAACCATGGTAATTGTTGCCAGCAACTTTGACAAACACCATGGTGTGCTCTGACACCAATATCGCATAAGTGACATGCTGTGAAATAATCAGCAACTTGTTGTGCTCCTCGGCTCAATAATTTAAACATAAGCGTATCGAGGTGCTTCAGGTAGCCAGCGTTTTAATAGTCCTTCAGCATGTTGTGGATAATCTTTGAGTAATTGTTCAGCAACATAATGTGCTTGGGTGAGCAAATGGTCATCACGTTCTAAGCGTGCGACACGAAACCCCATATCACCAGTTTGCTTGGTACCTAGTAATTCACCTGGACCACGTATTTCCAAATCTTTTTCAGCGATCACAAAGCCATCGTTGCTTTCACGCAAGATGGAAAGACGTTCTTGTCCATTTTGTGATAGTGGCGTTTTGTAGAGTAGGGCACAAAAACTAGCTGTTGCACCGCGACCAACTCGACCACGTAACTGATGTAATTGAGAAAGTCCAAGTCGTTCCGCATTTTCAATCACCATAATGGATGCATTGGGCACATCGACACCCACTTCAATCACTGTGGTGGCAATCAAAAGTTGTGACTGGTTGTCTTTAAAGGCTTGCATGACAGCTTGCTTTTCATCAGCTTTCATTTTGCCGTGTACTAATCCCACATTTAGATCAGGGAAGCGTTCTTTAATTTCTTGAAAAGTTGCTTCTGCTGCTTGGGCATCCAAGGTTTCAGATTGTTCAACTAAAGTGCAAACCCAGTAGGCTTGTTTACCTTCACGACAGTTACTGGCGATACGTTGTAAGACCTCTTCTCGACGATCCAGAGGAATCGTGACAGTTTGAATCGGGGTTCGTCCAGGTGGTAGCTCGTCAATGATTGAGGTATCTAAATCACCATAAGCACTCATTGCGAGTGTGCGTGGAATAGGGGTCGCTGTCATCACTAATTGATGTGGTGTAAATTGATCAACGCCTTTATTACGTAATGCAAGTCGTTGATCTACCCCAAAGCGGTGTTGTTCATCAATAATCACTAAGCCCAACTTCGAGAATTCTACATTGTCTTGGAATAGGGCATGCGTTCCGACAACGAGTTGTGAGTGACCTTCTTTAATTTCCTGCTCTGCTAATGTTCGTGCTTTACCTTTCTGTTTACCTGAAAGCCAAGCTACTTTTATGCCTAAAGGCTCAAACCAACGTTTGAAATTTAAATAGTGTTGTTCAGCCAAGATTTCGGTGGGTGCCATCAGCGCCACTTGCCATTCAGCTTCTAAAGCATGGCATGCTGCAACGGCTGCAACCAATGTCTTACCTGCACCCACATCTCCTTGAACTAAACGCAGCATGGGTTGATCTTGCTTCAGATCATGTAGAATTTCTTTAGAAACCCTTTTTTGTGCGTTGGTCATCTGGAAAGGCAGGGCATCTAAAAGGCGCTTTGCTAAAACTTTGCTGCTGCTAAAGCGAGGTGCTGCTATTTGTCGAATATAAGCACGACGTGTAAGTAAGCTGATTTGATGCGCGACCAGTTCTTCAAAAATCAATCGTTGCTGTGCAGGATGTGAGCCTTGATTGAGTTGTACCATATTGGCATCAATCGGTGGTTCGTGAATATAGTGCAGAGCTTCTTTTAATTCGTAGCCATTACTGTATTTGGCGGGCAGTAATTCAGGTAAAGCATCGCTATGATGTTCTAGTGCTTGGCGAACATATTCACGCAACTTAGGTTGTGTTAGACCTTCCGTGCTTGGATATATCGCTGTTAACTGAGTTTTGGGTAATGCGGTATGTCGTTGAATGACTTGTATTTCAGGATGATAAAGCTCTAAGCCTCGTGCACCGACACGCACTTCACCAAAGATTCTTAAACGTGCACCTGGTTTTATACGATCCGTTAAACCTTTATAAATATGATAAAAACGTAAGGTGACTTTGCCAAAATCATCTTGTAGCAACGCAGCAAAGGATTTCTTTTTTCCTGGTGGGAAATCAATAGATTTAACTTCCCCCTCAAGCAAATAACTACGTCCAACAACCAGCTGATTCATTGGAATAATAGTGCTACGATCTTCATAGTCACGCGGAAGATGAAACAGTAGATCATCCGTGCTAAAAATATGGAGCTTTTCTAGTAGGCTTGCTGCGGCAGCACCAACGCCTTGTAATTGCTGGACTGAAGTCATTTTTTGGTCAAGGATCGGTATGCATATTTTATTTATTGGTTATGGTAAAACATCTCAGCGTGTCGCTAAACACTTATTTGAGCAAGGTCACCACATTAGCACAATTAGCCGTACTGAAAAAACAGATCATTACGCAACACACCATATTCAAGATGCTCATCATCTTGATTTAAGTGAATTTGAACCAATCGATGTGGTATATGTGATTCTTTCACCAAGTGAAAGTGGAATTGATGCTTATCAACATACCTATGTCGATAGTGTGGAACCAATTGCTAAAGCTTTACAACATCATCCTGTCAAACGGATCATTATCGTCTCTTCAACACGCGTTTATGGTGAAAACTCAGGAGAGCTTGTGGATGATGAGTCTGATATACGTCCAATAGATGAACAAGGAGAGCTATTACGAAAAATGGAGTTATTATGGCAATCCTACTATCCACAACAGGCTGTGATTGTTCGTCCAACAGGTATTTATGGTGTATCCGTTGAGCGTTTAAAAAAGCTTGCCCAGCGTACACAGAGCTATCCGACGATTCACTTTAGTAACCGTATTCATATAAATGATTTAGCTCGTTTTTTAGCTTTGTTGGCGACTTTGGAAAGTCCTGAATCAAGTTATATTCTCAGTAATAATAGACCTATTGCGATGCATGAAATTTTGCTTTGGTTTCAGCGAAAATTAGGTTTGACAGCATTGAAATTGGAGTCTGAACAGCACACTGGAAAGCGTATTTATGCGACTCGAATTGCTAAAACTGGTTTTGAATTTGACCATTTGATTTGCTTTAATGACTATGAAGCCGCGCTGTTCGTACATATTAATGAAAAATAATTAGATTAAACTGCGATCATGATTGAAAAGTTGGTATGAATCTTGATTGATAATTACCAACACATTCCGTTAAGGAACTGCCTAAGTTTGCACGTAGTTTGCAGTGAGGCATTGAAGGTTGTATATGAGAAAAATAATTTATTTAATTTTGCTGTTATTTATGGGAACAACAAGCTGGGCTGGTGAGCAGGTTTGGTGTGTTTTTGAGCCTTTGAGTTCTAAAGGCGATATCAGTCGTCGTTTGCAAGATATGCAAAGCCAAGTTCAATTAAAATTCAGCTATTTTAAAATTGAAAAAGATGCGATTCAGGCTTTTGAGCAAAATAAATGTACAGGTTTAATCGCATCAAACTTTAATACCTACCGCTACAACTCATTTATGGGAAGCACTGGTGGAATTGGCTTAATTTCGAATAATCGTGTTGCACGAATGTTTTTGCAACTTATGAATAATCCGAATGTTGAAAAAAGAATGATCAGTTCGAAGTATGAAGTGGTTGGTATGATTCCGATCGGAACGGCATATATGATCATGAATACTCAACAGATCAGTAAAGTATCCCAACTCAAAAACAAGCGCATAGGGATTCTAGAAGATAACCCACCACAACAAGCTTTAGTACAAAGTGTTGCTGCTAAAGCGACTTATGTTGATTTTTCTAATGCAATTGATTTATTTAAACAGCATAAGATTGATATTCTAGCGGCGCCTGCTTATGGAATTTTACCCTACAATCTCAAGAAAGAGTTTGGTGAAGCGACACAGGTTGTGAATTTCCCAGTTGCTTATTTTGCAATGAATATTGTGATTAAACCAAAATCATATCCTGCAAATTTTGGGCATCATGTTCGTACATGGTTTGTCAAAAATAGTAATGTATTGGCCGCACAGGCGATTCAATCGGAAAATCACTTGCCTGCTTATTACTGGGCAGATATTTCAGACTTTGAGAAACAAGGTTATGAAGCATTAGTTGCGAAAATCCGTAATCGATATGTTGAACAAGGATACTACGATGCTTTTTTTGTAGAATTGATTAAACGACTTCGATGTATCGATGACCCAAAATATCTTGAATGTCGCAAATGAGAAAGATAAAAAAGCCAAATCTTAGATTTGGCTTTTGTATTTCGAGATGAACGTTGAGATTATGATTTCTTACGTTTTAGACGGCGTTTCGCTTGCTGAGAAGCCATTGCTTCCAAAGCAGTAGCTAATTCTTCATCACTAAACGTAGTAATATGTTGCAGCATCTGTAAAGTGGTTTCATCTAGAACTAACTGAGCACCTGCAGCCATTTCACTAAAGTTATCATCATATTCGATGAAGCCTTGCTCGTTGTTGCGAATATAGTTTTGCTGAGTCAGAACTTTAATAAAGCTTTGGAATAAGGCCTTATCAAAGAATTCTGGTGAATTGAATTCATATAACACAGATAAGCGCTGACCTAATAAGTGGCTTAACTCCTCAACTTGTTTGGTTGAAATGTTGCCTGAGCCTCGCTGAGTGATCAGTGCCAACGTCATATAATAACGTTCAAGACTTTGTTTTACTGGCATTGCCAAGGTCAGTAATTTTTGGTGCTCTTCACTGTTTGGAGTAGGGCTAAATAAATTACCGTCATGGTCTTGGAAAATTAAACCAATTTGAACCAAAGCATTTACATAGCTGTCGATATGTTGTTGCAACTCAGAAGCTTGCCACTTCATAAACAATTC
This sequence comes from Acinetobacter sp. AOR34_HL, assembly GCF_027854795.1. Lineage (NCBI taxonomy): Bacteria > Pseudomonadati > Pseudomonadota > Gammaproteobacteria > Moraxellales > Moraxellaceae > Acinetobacter > Acinetobacter sp. AOR34_HL. Next base: position 56,704 of record NZ_JAKTID010000036.1, read on the forward strand.
AGCTTTTAAGAATGGATACAAAGTACGAATTACATTACTTAAATCTAATTTATTGATCTTTCCGTTGTGTTCCACTAAAGATGCAACAAGTGAAGGTAAAACAAAGGCATGCAAAATGTTATTACGGAAGTAAGTCAACAATACCGCTTGATTGTCTTCGATCGCGATAATATCACCAAGCACATGGTGAACACGTTTGATCAGTTTTAATTTCAAGCCATAGGCAATAATTTCTTTGCCAGATAATGAAGTCACTTGAGTGCGTTCATCATAAGGATGTTGAGTCGCTAAATCACGATAAATATCAAGTTGCTTAGCACAAATTTCTTCATCAAGCGTATGCTTCGGCGTTGCCAATAAGATCAGAGATAATAATGAAACAGGGTTAATGACAACCGCACGGTTAATATTTTCTAAGATTAGATTTGCTGAGCTAGAAACGACTTTCGAAATTTCAGCTGGAATAGGTGCATCATTTTTCTCGATTTGGATATTTTCTGCTTGATGCTGCTTCAAAATATCATCTAAGAAAACAGGCTCACCAAAATTCACATGTACCTTACCAAAAATACGTTCGATTTTGCGTAAGGTTTTTAAGATACCAAAAATAGATTCTGCTTCTTTAGGCTTACCTTGCATCTCGCCAACGTAAGTTGAACCTTCCATCAAGCGTTCGTAACCGATATAGGTTGGCACGAATACAATTGGTTTGGCACGTCCACGTAGATGACCATGAATCGTCATGGCTAACATACCTGTTTTAGGTGGCAATAGGCGTCCCGTTCGTGAACGTCCACCTTCAATAAAGTATTCAATCGGGGTGTTGCGCGACAAAATGCTGTAAAGATATTCTTTAAATACAGATGTATATAGTGCATTACCGCGGAAAGAACGACGAATAAAGAATGCACCACCGCCACGAAGTAATTGACCTACAAATGGAAGATTGAGGTTGTCGCCAGCAGCAATATACGGGATCATCAAGCCACGTTTATAAATCACGTATGACAATAATAAGTAGTCGATATGACTGCGGTGACACGGTGTGTAAATGATTTCATAGTCTTTTGCGAGTTCACGAACTGTACTGAAGTTATGAACTTCAACACCGTCATAAAGTTGTGTCCACAAACGCGTTAATGCCATATCTGCAAAACGAACGGCTGAAGCTGAGTAGTCGGATACGATTTCATTAACGTATCCGATAGCACGTCGTTCAGCTTCGAGCATACTGATTTTGTGTTGAATACTTTCACGACGGATTGCATCTTGAACATCACGTGATTTGACCACTGACTGCATGACGTTACGACGATCCGACAAGTCAGGACCCAAAACAACTTCGCGTTGCTGATCTAAATAAGTATCTAAAGAGCTTGCGATATATGTTGCAGGAGAGAGATTTGGGTGGTTGGTCTTGGCATAATCTACCAACTCTCTCAATGATTGAGGCTCATGGAATTCCAAATAAGACTGGCGACCATGTAAGCCGATATTCATAAGTTGTTTAACAGTACCCGGTGTTGCCCAAGTATCTGAAAATAGTAATTTGAACCAAGAATCTTCTTTATCAGGCGCACGTCCCCATAATACCGTAACTGGCACGAGTTCTATTTCAGTTTCAGGATGTTTTTCGAGTGCTTCAATAAGATGTAAAAGTTTGCTAGGAAAAGTTTGAGTATTAAAGTAATTATTTTCGTTATGATGAAGGAATAATACTGAGTTCTTTTCCTGATATGATCCAAAACTCAATGGATCTAGTGCAGGTTTCAGATGAAGGCGACGGGTTTCACCATCGACAACAAGCGCATTACTACGTGAATAGTTTTGTAAAACATAGCATACAATTTTATTTGAATCGGTTGTATTCTGCTCTGTTTTGGTGGATTCTGTAGGAACTTCACCAAGAACATGTGGGGTAACCACAAGGTCAAGTAACTTACTCGAAAGTTGACGATACATTTGACCAAATCCAGTCTTGGACATTACAGACTCCTAAATAATAATCCTGACATATAGCCATGATGAACACGACATTCTGCGATATTCTTACATAAAACGATATGCTATTTTCTGACAAAATATAGCGTATTTGGTAGATTTTATCGTTAAAAATCGTATTTTTAGCGGTTATAAATAAGGATTAATGTGACGGACAAATCATTTTATCCTGAGCATCTTTATTGGAATTTGTGGCACAATCAAAATCATCAACTAATATAACAATTCGTTGATCTCTCCTGATTGATGTTGGAAGGTTATTACATGAATGCTTTGACTCAAGAACTCGTTGAACTTTTGACCTTAGAAAGAATAGAAGATCATATCTTTCGGGGTAACAGCCGCAATTTGGTTGGTAAACGAGTATTCGGTGGACAGGTCCTTGGTCAAGCATTAAGAGCTGCTTCGTATACTACTGATCGTCCTGCACATTCGTTGCATGCTTACTTTTTATATGGTGGGGATGTAAATGCACCCATTATTTATGAAGTTGATCCATTGCGTGATGGAAAAAGTTTTGCAAGTCGTCAAGTGCGAGCAATTCAACATGGGCGTACAATTTTTTCTGCGATGGTATCTTTTGCCAATCCTGAAGAAGGTTTGAACTATCAACATAAAGAGCCTGAATATCCTGCTCCAGAAGCACTGAAATCAGAAAAAGAACTGAAAGAAAGTATGTTGAATTTCGTGCCTGAAAATGTTCGCGCCAGTTTTATGCGTGAACGTCATGTTGAAATTAAACCGATTCAGCCTATGAATCCGTTTCAACCTCAGCCGGAAGCTCCTTTTTACGCACACTATATTCGTACTCATGATCGAATCCCATCGAACATTGATGAAATTTCACTTCATCAAGCGATTGTTGCGTTTTATTCTGACTTTACCTTGATGACAACAGCATTGCGTCCTCATGGTCTGTCTTGGATTTCTCCAAATCTACAATGTGCCAGTATTGATCATACGATTTATTTCCATCGTCCTCTGCGTGCAGATGATTGGATGTTGTATGACATGGAGGCAACGATTAGTGCAAGTTCACGTGGCTTGAACTTTGGGAAAATGTGGCAAAACGGACAATTAGTCTGTAGTACAGTACAAGAAGGTTTGATTCGGCTCAGAGAAATAGAAACGCAATAATGTGAAATTATTCTGCATGAAATCGTATTAAAGCCATCATAATGATGGCTTTTTTGTCATAAGCTTGTGACAAAAAATTGCTCGATTCTTAGATTTGAGCATGCCATAGTAGCTGTACTGCATTCATTTTTAATACTCACAATGAATTTAAATACCCAAATTTTAATTGCAGCTATCGCTGGAGTAGGGTTAGGACTTTTATTGACTAGCTATCCTCAGGCTGATTTTGCTCAAACAACGTTATATGTTTTAGGTATTTTAAGTAGCATTTTTATTGGTTTGTTAAAGATGTTGCTGATCCCTTTGATATTTAGTTCTATCGTTGTAGGGGTTTCAAATTTACAAGCTGGAGGTGAGTTCGGTCGAGTTTGGAAGATTACCGCCTTGAGTTGTGTGACCACTACAACGCTTGCACTGATCTTAGGAATTGGCTGTGCACATCTTTTTGATGTTGGTAAGGGCATTAATATCACACTTTTTCAGTCAGCAATGCAAAATCATCAAACGCCTGATACGCTTACACCTTCTAGTTTTCTTACTAATTTTATTCAAAATACCTTAATCAATCCTTTCAAAGCATTTAGTGAAGGGAATGTACTCGCCGTTGTAGTTTTCGCACTTTTCTTAGGCGTTGCTCTCGTTAAAGGTGGTGAGCGTTTTAATACAGTTCGTCAACTCAGCCAACAATTCTTTGAAATGATGATGATGCTTGTCAGTTGGGTAATGAAACTCGCGCCGCTTGGGATTTTTGCATTATTGGCGAAGTTGATTGCGACTGAGGATTTATCTGTATTAAGTCGTCTTGCTGAGTTTGCATTTGTGGTGACTGGAACAACGATTTTTCATGGTTTAGTAGTTTTGCCTACACTGCTTTGGATTTTTGGAAAAATGAACCCACTGACGTTCTTCAGAGGTGCGCGAGCTGCATTGGTAACGGCATTTGCAACAAGCTCTAGTTCTGCGACCATGCCACTGAGTATGCGTTGCGCACAAGAGAATTTAGGGGTAAGGCCGCAAACGACAGGCTTTGTAATTCCTTTGGGTACACAGTTAAATATGGACGGTACCGCACTTTATGAGGCTGCAGCTGCACTTTTTATTGCCAATTTGATGGGTTTGGATTTAAGCCTAACCCAACAGTTTATCGTCTGTCTCACCGCAATGATTGCATCATTAGGTGCGCCAGGGATTCCAAGTGCAGGCATGGTAACGATGATAATGGTGTTGCAATCAGTTGGTTTACCTGCGGAAGCGATTGCAATTTTACTGCCGATAGATCGGTTGCTAGATACCGTTCGAACGGTAGTTAATGTACAGGGAGATATGATGATCAGTGTGGTTGTCGATCGTTATGCAAAGCAAACGGAAATAGAGTCAAGTTAATCGAGTTGTACGAACATAAAAAAAGCAGGAGAAAACTCCTGCTTTTTTTTTCTCTTCACTTATTATGCAGCATGTTGTAGTGCACGCTTAGCAGCAGGTGAATTATTTAAATAATTCACTGCATCTTGGGTACTTCCTTCTTTCACAGGATCATACCAAGGCATCAAATAATCAATTTGTTGTGATACTAACCAGATTGGATTTGGAAGAATTTGATTGTCTTTACGACCAATCTTATACCATTCCAACCATATCCAAGGTTTGAATATACTTGATTTTTTATCTGCAAAACGAGGGTCTTGGCTCATGATGTGAGCAGCACCATCTACCCACAAACCAAGTACCAGAACGATTACCGCAACGCTGAGGTAGTAACGTGCAATATAGCTACCACCTAAATGACGATAAAGATCAAATGCTACGGTACGGTGCTCGATTTCTTCAGAACCATGCCATTTAATTAAATCGATCATCTCAGGGTCAGCGCCAAGCTCTTCCCAACGTTTGTTGTAGAGTGCGTATTTACCAAGAACACACGTCATATGCTCAACTGTTGCAATCACACCTAGACGGAATAAATCCCATTGATGATCTAATATTTTAGGAACTTCTTTACCAAAAGGCTTATCAGCTAAAGCTTTGGTAAATAAGAAATCCATGATGTCTAAGTTGCGTTGAATATCGATATTGCGTTGGCTGAGATATTCTTTATTCGCAGAAGTATGAGCAACAGCATGCATCGCTTCTTGACGAATAAAAGCTTGTACATCTTCTTTTAATTTTTCATCAGTGATTTCAGGAAGTACTTTGTTGTACAAACGACAAAACCAGAACTCACCAGCAGGCAAAATATTATTAATTTCGTTAATAAAATAGCTAGCAAAAGGTTGATTTGGAATCCAATCTACAGGGGTTTTTTCCCAATCAAATTTTACTTTTCGAGGGAGAATTTTATAGTCAATCGAAGAACCAAGAACTTTGTTCTTCACAAATGATAGTAATTTCATCTTTAGTCCTAATCGATAGTGCAATGAACCAACACTAAGCAGTATATGAAAACTACCTAGTGTTTGTGTTTAGCAATTCAGGACAATTAAAAATTATTTTATGCATCAAGTTGCATGAAATGCATAATTTATTCTTTATCGTCAGTTTCTGATGTTTCTGGGATTTGATCGAGGTCAAATTCCACCGTTTGATCAAGTGTGTAATTTAAACGACCACCCATAACACTCGCTAACTCCTCTAGACCAATACGGTTAAGAGAAGAGAATAGTTGTATTGAGAAGTCGAGCTTCATTTTTTTCAATTGTTGTCTAACGTCGAGCAAAGTTTTATTTGCTGGACCTCGATTCAGTTTATCCGCTTTAGTGAGAAGAATATGAACAAACAAATGACGAGAATGCGCCCATTCCAACATCATTAAATCAAAGTGTTGTAAAGGATGGCGGATATCCATCAATAAAACTAGGCCTTGTAAGCTTTTGCGATGAATCAAATAATTTTCAAGTTCTTTTTGCCAAACAATTTTCATTGCTTCTGGTACGGCGGCATAGCCATAACCAGGTAAGTCTACCAAACGTTGATCAGGATTACCCAAGCTAAAAAAGTTGATCATTTGGGTACGACCTGGTCTTTTTGAAGCACGTGCCAATTGCTTTTTATTAGTTAAGGCATTAATCGCACTCGATTTTCCCGCATTTGAACGACCCGCAAATGCAATCTCATAGCCTGTATCTTCAACGCACAAAGCAAGTTTTGGTGCACTCATTAAAAATTCAGCTTGGCGTAACCAATTCAAAGACTGTACTGCATAAGCGGTTAATGCAGGATCAGTCTTTTTCTCATAACTGATTTTTTCTTTAGGTGCGAGTCTAGCTTTGGTGTCTTTCGATTTTTCACTACGGTGCATAGAAGCTTACTTTTGAATTTGAATAGCAATAAGCATTATAAAGGATGTATTGGATTCGTGCGAATCTTCATCCTAAATCTAAGCTTTTTGGATCAGTTCTAAGAATGTAATATCTGATCGAGTGGAAGATGGGAGTATGCCGTGTTGAACCACTTCACCCAAAGTATATTGATCTAAGCTTTGATAAAAGCTTTCAAGTGCTTGATCAAGAATGCCTTTCAGACCACATTGAGAGCGCAAGACGCAAGGGGGGGTATTGCATTCCACAATTTGCTGATGACCTTGTAAAACACGGACAATTTCACCAAGTCGAAGTGTCCGTGCTGACGGATTTAATCGAATTCCACCGCCTTTGCCTCGTGTAGTAACAATCCATTGTTGTTTACCCATGAAATGTACAATTTTAACGAGGTGGTTTTGTGAAACATGCAAATCTTTTGCAATATCAGCAATAGTGTAGGGTATCTCTCTCGGGCGGGCGACATACATCAGGATTCTGAGTGCATAATCTGTAAATTTATTGAGTTGCATTGTTTCACTCAATCTATTGCGATAAATAGAAAAGGCTAGTCTATCATAGGCTAGCCTTATACAAAACGCAGCATTAATTAGCTAAGTTTTACACCACCTGTGCCAAATGCTTCGCTATGAATATTTTCAGCAGGAATGCCTCGTGCAACAAGTGCTTTGTGTTGTTCAGCCATAAATGGCATCGGACCACATAAATAATAATCAGCAGTTGTTGGCAATAGTGCTGCATCCATAGATGCTAAATCTAAACGACCAGCTGCTTCATAATCCACACCGAATACATCCCCATCATGTGGAAATTCATACGCCGTAAATGTGCTTAGACGAGGGAATTTAGCTTTAAGATCATGAATATGTTGTTTCATAGCATGAACTTGACTGCTACGACATGCATGTATAAACGTTACTGGTTGTGGCATATCTAAAGTAACCAATTGATTCAGCATAGCAATCATTGGGGTTAAACCTACACCACCACTGATAAATACATTACGTTTTTTACTATCTATCAGATAAAAGTTACCTGTAGGAGCAGAAACTTCGATTTCAGAACCTTCCGCTAAACTATGTAATGTATTTGATACCCAGCCTTCGGCAAGCTCACCTTTCGCATCTTCACGTTTCACTGAAATACGTAAATAGTCTGCTTGTGGACTTGTTGATAAAGTGTATTGACGAGGTTGTCTCAAATTGAGTTCTGGGACAAAAACACGTACTGAAATATATTGGCCAGCTTCGTAGTTTGGTAAATCACCGCCATCGACAGGTGCTAAATAAAACGACGTAATTTCGTCACTTTCAACCACTTTTTTAGCGATTTTAAAATTACGCCACCCTAACCAACTGCCTTTAGTTTGTTGATGTTGGTCGTAGATCGCTTTTTCAGTGCTGATAAACAAATCCGCTAGTTGTCCATAAGCGGCAGCCCATGCCGCAATCAAAGGATCTTCCATTGAGATATTCAGTACTTCACTGATCGAATGTAATAAATTTTCACCCACAATACTGTAATCAGGCGCTTGGATATTGAGGCTGACATGTTTATGAGCGATCAGTTCCACCACAGGCAAAAGCACAGATGGATCTTCAATATTTTCTGCGTACGCTAAAACAGCTCCTGCGAGTGCTTGAGCTTGAGCACCACTGCGTTGATGACCCATGTTAAAGGTTTCTTTGAGCGCAGGATTATTTCCTAACATACGATTATAGAAATAACCTGTTAATGCGACACCATTTTCACGTAAGACAGGAACAGTTGCTTTTACGAGTTCAATTTGCTGTGGAGTCATGAGTGATCTCTCTGGACTATCATTTTATAAGATATATTTAAAATACACCTTATAAAATGTATTTGCAATACATCTTATAATAAAAACCATAAAAAAGATAAGGGATAATTAATTATCCCTTATTTTTGAGATTTTTTTATTTTCCGAATAATGAGCCGAGTAATCCACGCACTATTTTTTGTCCAGTGCTACCACCTAAGCTTCGGGCAGCACTTTTTGCAAATGTACCGACAATGTCTTGTGTGAGCTTTTCACGATCACGTTGCGCTTTTTCTGCCGCTTTTTGTTGCTCTTTGGCAAATCGCTCTTGTTCTTTTGCTTGTTGCTTTGCGAGGGTTTCTTGTTCCTTTACTTGCTGCTTAGCGAGTTCGTCAGCTTGCTTTTGCTGAGACTGTTGTAATACTTTTTTCTGTAAAAGTTCGTAAGCGCTGTCACGATCTAAGGCTTGATCATAAACCCCAGCAACAATACTTTGCCCCATCATCACCTGTCGTTCTTCAGGGGTGATTGGGCTAAAAGAGGAATATGGGGGCATCACCCAACCACGCTCAACAATCTGAGGGGTGCCTTGTTCATCCAAACAACTAATCAAAGCCTCACCTACAGCTAGTTCAGTAATCGCTTGATCAACCTTAAAATCAGGATTGGCTCGGAAAGTGTCGGCTGCGGTTTTGACCGCTTTTTGATCTTTAGGTGTAAAAGCACGTAAAGCATGTTGTACTCGATTCCCGAGTTGACCTAGAACACTTTCTGGTAAATCAAGTGGGTTTTGAGTGATAAAGTAGATTCCTACACCCTTCGAGCGAATTAAACGAACCACTTGTTCAATTTTCTCTTGCAAAGCTGGACTAGCATTGGAAAACAATAAATGTGCTTCATCAAAGAAGAAGACAAGTTTAGGCTTATCCATATCGCCAACTTCGGGTAGTTGCTCAAATAATTCTGAGAGCATCCAAAGCAAGAATGTTGCATAAAGTTTTGGGGTATTCATCAACTTATCTGCAGCGAGAAGGTTGATATAGCCATGACCTTGAGTATCTGTTTGAATAAAATCTAGAATATTCAAACTTGGTTCACCAAAAAACTGATCTCCACCTTGATCTGCTAACGCAAGCAGATTGCGTTGTATCGCACCAATACTGGCAGGAGAGAGATTGCCATACTCATTTTTCAGTTCAGCAGCATTTTCACTGACATAAGTTAGCATCGCCTTTAGATCTTTAAAGTCGATGAGGAGAAGGCCTTGATCATCTGCGATTCTAAATACTGCGGACAATACACCTTCTTGTGTATCGTTTAAATTTAGCATCTGCGCTAATAATAAAGGGCCTATTTCAGAAATTGTGGTTCGAATTGGATGTCCTTGTTGGCCAAATAGATCCCAGAAAATAACAGGTGAAGCTGCAAATGGAACAGAATCCAGATGCAGACTTTTAATGCGTTCATCAAATTTGGGGCTGCTTGAACCTGCTTTGGCTAGGCTTGAAACATCACCTTTCGCATCTGCTAGAAAAACAGGGACGCCGATACGAGAAAAACTCTCAGCAAGTACTTTTAGAGTTACTGTTTTTCCTGTACCGGTTGCACCAGCAATCAGACCATGGCGGTTAGCAAATTGAGAATGTAGAACAATATCTTGTGTTGTATCTGTGGTTTTTTTTGCAATTACGATGGGTGTACTCATTCTTCACCTATTATAAGCGTCATTCCAGTTGTTTTAATGCGTTTTGAATATCTTGAATTAAATCCGCAGGATCTTCTAGTCCTATACAGAAACGAACCAATAAACCTTGTTGTAAATGTGTATTTTCCAATGCACGCATCTGTTTTAAATCATAGAGCATCACCAAACTTACAGGTCCACCCCAACTAAAACCAAGTTTGAATAGTTTTAAGTTATCGCAAAATCTACGAACTGCATGCATATCATATCTTGAATCAAAGATTACACTTGCCAAGCCAGCACTCTTGCCTGTGGTGCAAACCTCTTTCCAAAATTGATGTCCAGCTGAATCGGAAAGACTTGGGTGTAAAACTTGAATAAATTGGGGCTGTTGTTTTAGCCAATCTAATAATCTTAGTGTGCTTTGAGATTGCTGTTCATAACGCAGCGACATATGCGCCAAACTACGTTGAATTTGCGCAGTATCATCACCTGAAACAGATATGCCTTGGGTTGCATGCATGCGATAAAGTTTATGATGTAAATGTTGATCGCGCGTTACAACAGAGCCCATGAGGATGTCTCCGCCACCACTTGGGTATTTGGTAAGGGCGTGTACTGTTACATCAACCGATAAATGTTCATCAGAAAAATCAAATGCATTAAAAGCGAGACCAGCCCCCCAAGTGTTATCTAGGGCGGTGAGGAGATTAAATTGCTTGGCTTTTTTGACTAGTTTCTTTAAATCAGGAAACTCTAAACTGACAGAACCAGCAGCTTCGAGCCAAATTAACTTCGCTTTTTCTGAAGGTGTGAAACTATCAATATCAATTGGGTTATAAACTTTAACTTGAATGCCATAACGTGTTTGAAGGTTATTGAGGTGCTCTAAATTTGGACCATAAATATTATCTGCAACCCATACCTCATCGCCTGAATTTAAAAGAGTACTGTTGACTAAATTGATTGCAGATAAACCACTCGGTGCCAGTAAGCTAAACAAACCGCCTTCAATTTGCGCGATGTTATCGCCAAGCGTAAATGTTGTTGGCGTGCCATGTGTGCCATAGCTATAGTCATAGGGATCTGTCCAATGACGATCAAAAAGGTGCGATGTGCTTTTAAAAATAATGGTAGATGCACGATATAGGGGAGGTTGAATAGTTTCTATATATTGAGGGGCTTTTCTTGGTGCGTGAATAAGGTTGGTTTGTGCATTTTGGTGCTTAGTCATGGTGCTAAATCAAATCAATAGATGGATTTAGGTTAAGAGAAAAACAACAATTCTGCTAGTTGTTCAGGTGTTTTGTACACAATCGTTACAGATCAAATAGATTGAATGAAACTGGCTTTATTTTTGCTAAGACTTAGTATCATTCTAACGATAATAGGTTTTAGCGCATGAAGTCGCATTTAAGAGTGCATTATTTTCAGCACATCGCAGGTGAAGGTTTTGGTAGTTGTTACAATTTCTTGAAAGCACATAAAGCAAAAATCACGGCAACAGAGTTTTTTGCTTTGCCTGTCGACCTGCCATTGGAATTGGAAGCATTGCCACATGTAGATGAGGTGGATTTGTTAATTATCATGGGTGGGACGATGAGTGTGAATGATGAAGCAAATTACCCATGGTTAAAATTGGAAAAAAGATGGTTGCGTCGTTATTTGGCATCAGGAAAGCCTGCTATAGGCTTATGTCTCGGTGGGCAGTTAATTGCAAATGCACTTGGTGCTGCGGTTAGCCGTAATCAATATCAAGAGTTGGGGTGGATGGATGTTGGTCGAGCTTCACACATACCTGAAAATTGTTTTCAAATTCCAGAGAAAATTAACATTATGCAATGGCATAGCGAGACCTTTGAAATACCTAGAGGTGGTATCCGTTTAGCAGAAAATGAAGTATGTAGAAATCAACTTTATCAAATTGGACGTAATGTTTTAGGTTTTCAATTTCATCCTGAAATGACGCCACATGCATTGCAATTGTTGATTGAAAATGAAGAAGACATGGCTGTGTTTAATGGGGAATTTGTTCAATCAATCGCTGAGCTCAAAAAAACAAACCAAAATAAATTTCAACAAGGCAACGATTTGCTTAATCAAGCAATTGAATATGTTGTAAGCGCTTAAATTGATTTTTTAACGGTAAAAAATAAAAGAAGAATTGCATAAGACTTAAACAATCGCTATAATGGGCGACCCTCAAATGGAGGGCGTTTTCTACGAAGAAAGTAGTTAACGCATTACAGTCGTGGCATCGATCACGACCATAGTGATTTTCACTGCCCTTGACACTTGCCAAAAAGGTGAGGTGCGTCATGGGTGATTCTTTATATATTTGGCTTGGAGTTTACTGGTATGTCTAACCAGAGAATTCGTATCCGTTTGAAGTCTTTTGATCATCGTTTGATTGATCAATCTGCTCAAGAGATCGTAGAAACCGCTAAGCGTACTGGCGCACAAGTGTGTGGTCCAATTCCGATGCCTACTCGCATCGAACGCTTCAACGTTCTTACTTCACCACACGTCAACAAAGACGCTCGTGATCAGTACGAAATCCGCACTTATAAGCGTTTGATCGACATCGTTCAACCTACAGATAAAACTGTTGATGCATTGATGAAGTTAGATCTTGCTGCTGGTGTTGATGTTCAGATCGCTTTGGGTTAAGGCTTTCGGTTAATTAACTCTAAGTTAATTAAGCCGCTTTTTTAGAGGTTTATGCACATGGCTATTGGTTTAGTCGGTCGCAAATGTGGTATGACTCGCATCTTTACAGATGCTGGTGTATCTGTACCTGTTACAGTTATCGAAGTCGATCCAAACCGCATTACGCAAATCAAAACACTTGAAACTGATGGTTATCAAGCAATTCAAGTAACTACTGGTGAACGTCGCGAATCGCGCGTAACTAGCGCTCAGAAAGGTCACTTTGCGAAAGCTGGTGTTGCTGCTGGTCGTTTAGTTAAAGAGTTCCGTGTTACTGAAGCTGAGCTTGAAGGTCGTGAAGTTGGTGGTTCTATCGGTGTTGACTTGTTCACAGTTGGTCAAATTGTTGACGTAACTGGTCAGTCTAAAGGTAAAGGCTTCCAAGGTGGTGTTAAGCGTTGGAACTTCCGTACGCAAGATGCTACACATGGTAACTCTGTATCTCACCGTGTTTTAGGTTCTACAGGTCAAAACCAAACACCTGGTCGCGTGTTCAAAGGCAAGAAAATGGCTGGTCACTTAGGTGATGAACGCGTAACAGTTCAAGGTCTTGAAATTGTATCTATTGACGCTGAACGTTCAGTTTTAGTTGTTAAGGGTGCTATTCCTGGTTCAACTGGCGGCGACGTTATCGTGCGTCCTACCATCAAGGCCTGAGGGGAAATACTGTGAATTTAAAAACTGTTTCCGGCTCTGCTGTTGAATTGTCTGAAGTTGCTTTCGGACGTGAATTTAACGAAGCTCTTGTACACCAAGTTGTTACAGCTTACTTAGCTGGTGGTCGTCAAGGTACTCGTGCTCACAAATCACGTGCAGATGTTTCTGGCGGTGGTAAAAAGCCATTCCGTCAAAAAGGTACTGGTCGCGCTCGTGCTGGTTCTATTCGTAGCCCAATCTGGGTAGGTGGTGGTAAAACTTTTGCTGCTCGTCCACAAGATTGGTCTCAAAAAGTTAACCGCAAAATGTACCGCGGTGCAATGCAATGTATCTTAGCTGAACTTGTTCGCCAAGATCGTCTTGTATTAGTTGAAGAGTTTGCTGTTGCGGCTCCAAAAACTAAAGAATTGCTTGCAAAACTTAACGACTTAAATGCAACTCGTGCATTGATCGTTACAGATGCTGTAGATGAGAACTTGTATCTTGCAGCTCGCAACCTCCCACATGTAGATGTGGTGGACGCAACTGCAATTGATCCTGTTAGCTTGATCGCATTCGATAAAGTTGTCATGTCTGTAGCTGCTGCTAAGAAAATTGAGGTAGAACTCGGATGAACAACGAACGTTTATATCAAGTCCTACAAGGACCAGTATTCTCAGAAAAAGCACAAGTTTTAGGTGATACTGCTGGTGTTCAAGTATTTAAAGTTGCATTAAATGCAAACAAGCTTGAAATCAAGAAAGCAGTTGAGCAGCTCTTTGGTGTTGAAGTTGTGAAAGTAAATACAACGATCACTAAAGGTAAAACAAAACGCTTTGGTCGTACATTAGGACGTCGTTCTGATGTTAAAAAAGCATACGTCACCCTGAAAGCTGGCCAAGATGTAGAAATGGCTGACTTGGGCGATACCGCTGAAAACGCAGCGGAGTAAGGACGAAAATTATGCCGATTCAAAAATGTAAGCCAACGTCTCCAGGACGTCGCTTTGTAGAGAAAGTGGTTCATGACCATCTTCACAAAGGCGCACCTTATGCACCGTTGGTTGAAGCTAAAAAACGTACTGGTGGTCGTAACAACAACGGTCACATTACGACTCGTCACGTTGGTGGTGGACACAAACAACACTATCGTCTCGTTGACTTTAAACGTAACAAAGATGGTATTCCAGCGACTGTAGAGCGTATTGAATATGATCCTAACCGTACTGCACACATTGCATTAGTTTTGTATGCTGACGGTGAGCGTCGTTACATCATCGCACCTAAAGGTTTGCGTGCTGGCGATAAAGTACAATCTGGTAACGATGCTCCAATTCGTCCAGGTAACTGCTTACCGCTTCGTAATATGCCTATCGGTTCTACACTTCACAACGTTGAACTTAAAATCGGTAAAGGTGCTCAATTAGCACGTTCTGCTGGTACTTCAGTTCAGTTGTTAGGTCGTGATGGTTCTTACGCAATCGTTCGTTTACGTTCTGGTGAAATGCGTAAAATCCACGTTGAATGTCGTGCTGTAATTGGTGAAGTTTCTAACCAAGAAAGCAACCTTCGTTCATTGGGTAAAGCTGGTGCTTCACGCTGGCGCGGTGTTCGTCCTACTGTTCGTGGTATGGCGATGAACCCGGTTGACCATCCACACGGTGGTGGTGAAGGGCGTAGCAAAGGTATTCAACCTGTAAGCCCATGGGGTCAAAAAGCTAAAGGGTACAAGACACGTACCAATAAGCGTACGACTAAGATGATTATTCGCGACCGTCGCGTCAAGTAAAGGAATCTGAATAATGCCTCGTTCATTAAAAAAAGGTCCATTCGTCGACGCACACTTGTTCGCTAAAGTTGAAGCAGCAATTGCAGCTAACAACCGTAAGCCGATCAAGACTTGGTCACGTCGTTCAATGATCCTTCCAGATTTTGTTGGTTTAACAATTTCTGTTCACAATGGTCGTAACCATGTTCCAGTAATTGTTACTGAGCATATGGTTGGTCATAAGCTTGGTGAATTCGCACCAACTCGTACCTATCGTGGTCACGGTGTTGATAAGAAGTCTAAACGTTAATAGGTGCTATGATGGAAGTAACTGCAAAATTACGCGGTGCCGCTATCTCGGCACAAAAAGCACGTTTAGTTGCTGATTTGATCCGTGGTAAATCGGTTGCGCGCGCGCTAGATATTTTGAACTTCAGCAACAAAAAAGCAGCTGTGCTTGTTAAAAAAGCGCTTGAATCTGCAATTGCAAATGCTGAACACAACAACAGCTTAGATGTTGACGATCTTAAAGTAACTACGATTTACGTTGATGAAGGTATGAGCCTTAAACGTATTTTGCCACGTGCTAAAGGCCGTGCGGATCGTATTACAAAGCGTACTTGTCACATCACCGTTAAGGTAGGGGTTTGATATGGGTCAGAAGGTTCATCCAATCGGTATCCGCCTAGGTGTTGTGAAACGCCATAACGCTAACTGGTATGCGAGTCCGAAACAATACGCTGAATACTTGCTTAAAGATCTTCAAGTTCGTGAGTTTTTAACTAAAAAACTTAAGAATGCGATGGTAAGCAATATTCTTATCGAACGTCCTACAGGCGCTGCTAAAGTAACTATTAGCACTGCTCGTCCTGGTATCGTTATCGGTAAAAAAGGCGAAGATATTGAGAAATTACAGCGCGAACTCACCAACATTATGGGTGTTCCAGCGCAAGTTAGCATCAACGAAATTGATCGCCCAGACTTAGATGCTCGTTTAGTTGCTGAAGCAATCGCTTCTCAATTAGAAAAGCGTGTAATGTTCCGTCGTGCTATGAAGCGTGCGGTTCAAAACACTATGCGTGCTGGCGCGAAAGGTATCAAAGTTGAAGTTTCTGGCCGTTTAGGTGGTGCAGAGATTGCTCGTACTGAATGGTATCGTGAAGGTCGTGTTCCTTTGCATACTCTTCGTGCTGATATCGACTATGCAACTATGCGTGCTGAAACAACTTACGGTACGATCGGTGTTAAAGTTTGGATTTTCCGTGGCGAGATCTTAGGTGGCATGAAACAAGTCATGAATCCTGCTCCTGCTGAAGAGCGTCCAGCTAAACGTGGTCGTGGTCGTGGTGAAGGTCAAGAGCGTCGTGGTCGTCGCGGTGACCGTGCTGCTGACAAGGGAGAATAATCCATGTTGCAACCTAAACGTACCAAATTCCGTAAAGTGCACAAAGGCCGTAACACTGGTCTAGCGCATCGTGGTAGTACAGTATCATTTGGTTCGATTGCGATTAAAGCGACTGAACGTGGTCGTATGACTGCGCGTCAAATCGAAGCTTGCCGTCGTACCATTAGCCGTCGTATTAAACGTGGTGGTAAAATCTTCATCCGTGTGTTCCCGGATAAACCAATTACCGAAAAACCATTAGAAGTTCGTATGGGTAAAGGTAAGGGTAGCGTGGAATACTGGGTTTGCCAGATTCAGCCAGGTAAGATCCTGTACGAAATTGAAGGTGTGAACGATGAATTAGCGCGTGAAGCTTTTGCTTTAGCTGCTGCTAAACTTCCGTTTAAAACCACTATCGTGACTCGGACGGTAATGTAATGAAAACTAAAGATCTACGTGAAAAATCGGTAGAAGAGTTGAAAGCGATGCTTGATGAGCAACAGCTTAACCAATTCCGTCTTCGTATGGCGAAAGCAACTGGTCAGTTGGGCAAATCGCACGAAGTGCAAATTGCTCGTAAGACAATTGCTCGTATCAAGACACTCCTTACCGAAAAACAGGGGAACGGACAATGAGTGAAAAAACAGTCCGCACGTTAACCGGCAAAGTCGTAAGCGACAAAATGGACAAATCTATTGTTGTGCTTATTGAACGCCGCGTTCAACACCCGTTGTATGGCAAATCAATCCGCCGTTCAACTAAATTACACGCTCATGATGAGAACAATGTTGCTAAATTAGGCGACTTGGTAACCATCAAAGAAAGCCGCCCAATTTCTAAAACTAAAGCTTGGACTTTAGTGGAAGTAGTTGAAGCTGCTGCTGAGTAATTAGACGTTCTTGTTGCATCATCGGACAATTTCGAGTACTCTTTGAGCCTTTCGAAATTGTGACCGGTGATGCTCGGTTTTGGAGTAGGGCAATGATTCAAACCGAAAGTATGCTCGACGTAGCAGACAACAGTGGTGCACGCCGCGTACAATGTATTAAAGTACTAGGTGGTTCACATCGTCGTTATGCTTCTGTTGGCGACATTATTAAAGTTACTGTAAAAGAAGCAATCCCACGCGCACGTGTTAAAAAAGGTGACGTGATGAATGCTGTAGTTGTTCGTACAAAATTCGGCATCCGTCGTCCAGATGGTTCAGTTATACGTTTCGACGATAACGCAGCTGTTATTTTGAATAACAACAAAGCTCCGATTGCTACTCGTATCTTCGGACCAGTGACTCGTGAACTTCGTACTGAACAGTTCATGAAAATCATTTCATTGGCTCCTGAAGTTCTATAAGAGGCAATCATGGCTAAGATTAAAAAAGGCGATCAAGTAATTGTGATCGCAGGTAAAGAAAAAGGCAAACAAGGTGTTGTTTTGTCTGTTTCTGAAGATCGAGTTAAGGTCGAAGGTCTTAACTTGGTGAAGAAGCATCAAAAGCCAAACCGTGTAACAGGCGCTGAAGGCGGTATCGTTACTCAAGAGGCAACGCTTCATATCTCTAACGTGGCAATTTTTAATGCTACAACCCAAAAGGCTGACCGTGTTGGTTACCAAGTGATTGATGGCACGAAAACTCGTGTTTATAAATCAAATGGTGAATCAGTGGCGGCAGCGAAGTAATAGGTTGAAAAGGCAATGGCCAGACTTAAAGCACGTTACAATGACGAACTTAAAGCAAAGTTAAAAGAAGAACTTGGCATTAAGAATGTGATGGAAATTCCACGCATCACAAAAATCACTCTTAACATGGGTGTAGGCGCAGCTGCAACTGATAAGAAATTATTAGATGGTGCTGTTGCTGATATGCAACTCATTGCTGGTCAGAAACCAGTTGTGACACTTGCTCGTAAATCAATCGCTGGTTTCAAAATCCGTGATGGTTGGCCAATTGGTTGTAAAGTTACTTTACGTGGCGACCAAATGTACGAATTCTTGGACCGTTTGATCTCTATCGCGATTCCTCGTATCCGTGACTTCCGTGGTTTTTCTTCAAAATCATTTGATGGTCGTGGTAACTACTCTATGGGTTTAAAAGAGCAAATCGTTTTCCCTGAAATCGATTTTGACAAGATTGATCGTATTCGTGGTTTAGATATCACAATTACGACAACTGCTCGTAGCGATGACGAAGGCCGTGCGCTTATGCGTGCATTCGGCTTCCCGTTCAAATAAGAGGTCGATATGGCTAAGAAAGGTATGATTAATCGCGAATTGAAACGCGAAAAGACAGTTGCTAAATACGCTGCAAAACGTGCTGAATTAAAAGCAACGATTGCAAATGTAAACGCAAGTGACGAAGAACGTTTCGAAGCGATGTTAAAGTTACAAGCATTGCCACGTAATGCATCTCCAGTACGTCTTCGTAACCGCTGTGGTTTAACTGGTCGTCCTCATGGTTACTTCCGTAAGTTCGGTTTAAGCCGTAACAAATTACGTGATACAGTAATGCAGGGTGATGTACCAGGCGTTGTTAAGGCAAGCTGGTAAGGAGCGACTAAATGAGTATGCAAGATACCGTTGCCGACATGTTAACACGTGTTCGTAACGCACAAATGGCGAAGAAACAAGTTGTTTCTATGCCTTCTTCTAAGTTGAAAGTTGCAATTGCAAACGTACTTCAACAAGAAGGTTATATTTCAAATGTAGAAGTTGCTCAAGAAGATGCAAAATCTACTTTGACTATTACGCTAAAATATTTCGAAGGCAAACCAGTTATCGAAACGGTTAAGCGCGTAAGCCGTCCAGGTCTACGTCAATACCGTGGTAAAGATAAACTTCCTAGCGTTAAGCAAGGTTTGGGTATTGCAATTGTTTCTACAAGCAAAGGCATCATGACTGATCGCGCTGCACGTGCTGCGGGTGTTGGTGGTGAAGTTATTGCTTTTGTTTCTTAATAGGTGATTCCTCATGTCTCGTGTGGCTAAAGCCCCAGTAACTGTACCTAATGGTGTAACAGTTACTCAGAACGGCCGGCAGGTCGAAGTGAAAGGCAGCAAAGGTACATTGTCTTTCAACCTGCATGCGCTGGTCGAGCTAAAACAGGAAGAAGGTAAACTTCAACTTGCTCCAGTAAAAGAATCGAAAGATGCTTGGATGCAAGCTGGTACTGCTCGCGCTGTATTGAACAACCTTGTAAAAGGTGTTAGTGAAGGCTTCGAACGTAAACTACAACTTGTTGGGGTAGGTTACAAAGCTGCTGTTAAAGGTACTGTTGTTAACCTAGCATTAGGTTATTCACACCCGATTGACTACGCTTTACCTGAAGGTGTAACAGCGGAAACTCCAACTGCAACTGAAATCATTTTGAAATCAGCAAACAAGCAGTTGTTAGGTCAAGTGGCAGCGGAAATCCGTGCATACCGTTCTCCTGAACCATATAAAGGTAAAGGTGTTCGTTATTCGGATGAAGTTATTCTTCGTAAAGAAGCTAAGAAGAAATAAGGCGCGAGGTTCTTATGAACGAAAAGAAACAAACCCGTTTGCGTCGTGCGAAAAGCACACGCTTGCACATCCGTGCATTGGGTGCGACTCGTTTGTGTGTAAACCGCACTCCGCGTCACATCTATGCTCAGGTTATTTCAGCAGATGGTGGCAAAGTTTTAGCGCAAGCTTCAACTTTAGATGCATCTTTACGTAGTGGTACTACTGGTAACGTTGAAGCGGCTACTAAAGTAGGTGCTTTGATCGCAGAACGTGCTAAAGCAGCTGGTGTTACTAAAGTTGCATTTGACCGTTCTGGTTTTAAATATCATGGTCGTATCAAAGCCTTGGCTGATGCTGCTCGTGAAGGCGGCTTGGAGTTCTAATCATGGCGAAAGTTGAACAAAACGAAGGTCTCGTTGAAAAGCTGGTTGCCGTTGATCGTGTAGCCAAGGTTGTTAAAGGTGGTCGTATCTTCTCTTTCACAGCATTAACTGTTGTGGGCGATGGTAATGGTCGTGTAGGTTTTGGTCGTGGTAAAGCACGTGAAGTTCCAGCTGCTATTTCTAAAGCACTTGAAGCTGCTCGTCGCAACATGATTACTGTAGACCTTGCTGGTACTACTTTACAACACCCTGTGAATGCTCGTCATGGTGCAAGCCGTGTATACATGCAACCTGCTTCTGAAGGTACTGGCGTAATTGCTGGTGGTGCTATGCGTGCCGTTTTAGAAGCTGCAGGTGTACATAACGTACTTGCTAAATGTTATGGCTCTACTAATGCTGCTAACGTAGTAAACGCAACTTTCAAAGGTTTGCGTGATATGACTTCTCCTGAGAAAGTCGCTGCGAAACGTGGTCTTTCAGTAGAACAAATTCAAGGGTAATCAATCATGAAAACGATTAAAGTTACCCAGACTAAATCTTCTTCGCATCGTTTAAAAAATCATAAACTTTGCCTACAAGGTCTAGGTCTGCGTCGTATTGGTCATACTGTAGAAGTGCAAGATACGCCTTCTAACCGTGGTATGATCAACAAAGTTTACTATATGGTTAGTGTAGAGGAATAAGCCATGACTCTGCGTTTAAATGAACTTTCACCTGCTGAAGGTGCAAAGCGTGAAAACCGTCGTTTAGGCCGTGGTATCGGTTCTGGCGTTGGTAAAACTGGTGGTCGTGGTATCAAGGGTCAAAACTCACGTAAAAGTGGTGGTACTCGTCCAGGCTTTGAAGGCGGTCAAACTGCGTTATATCGTCGTTTACCTAAATTCGGTTTCACTAGCCAAATCGCTTTGAAAACTGCTGAAGTGCGTTTGTCTGAGTTGAATAAAGTGGAAGGCGACATCGTTAGCCTTGAAACTTTAAAAGCTGCGAATGTTGTTCGTCGTGACCAGATTCGTGCTCGCATCGTGCTTTCTGGTGAAATCACTCGCGCGTTCACTGTACAAGGTGTTGCGTTGACTAAAGGCGCTAAAGCTGCTGTTGAAGCTGCTGGCGGTAAAGTCGAGGAGTAATCTCGAGTGTCTATGACTCCTAGTTCTACTGGTCATGTTAACATGATGAAAGGCCAGCCGTTTCATGTGAAATATCGTGAAATTATCCGCCGATTAATGTTTTTAATTGGCGCGTTATTGGTCTTTCGACTAGGAGCGCATATTCCGTTGCCGGGTATTGATAATGTAGCGCTGGCACGTTTTTTTAAAGCTAATGAAGGTACCTTCTTAGGTTTATTTAACATGTTTTCTGGCGGTGCATTAGAACGCATGTCGATTCTAGCGTTAGGTATCATGCCGTATATTTCTGCTTCGATTATCGTGCAATTAATGTCGACAGTGATCCCTTCGTTAGAGGCTTTGAAAAAAGAAGGCGAGCAAGGCAAACGCAAGATTAATCAATATACACGTTACGGAACTTTATTCCTTGCACTAGTGCAAGGGGTGGGGATGTGTGCTGGTCTCATTAGTCAGGGTATTACTTTGACTTCGGGATTGGCATTTTATGTTCCAGCGGTAACTTCATTGGTTGCTGGAACAATGTTCTTGATGTGGTTAGGGGAGCAAATTACTGAACGTGGTGTCGGTAATGGTATCTCAATGATCATTTTCGCAGGTATTGTGGCAGGCTTACCAAACTTGGTAATTCAGTCATTTACAACAGTACAAAATGGTCAAGGTAGTTTAATTGGTTTAGCTGTATTTGGATTATTATCTTTAGCAGTTTTAGCTGCGATTGTGTTTATTGAAAAAGCACAACGTCGTATTCCAGTGAACTATGCTCAAAAACAGCAAGGGCGTCGTGTATTTACTGCACAGCAAACACATTTGCCATTGAAAATTAATATGGCAGGTGTAATCCCAGCAATTTTCGCAAGCTCATTGTTATTATTTCCAGCGAGTTTGGGGCAATGGCTAGGTAGTGCTGATCCTAATGCAGGGATTATTAAGCGTAGTCTGCAAGACTTGGCATTGGTGTTATCGCCTGGACAGCCGTTATATTTAATGCTCTTTGGTGCGTTAATTATTTTCTTCTGTTATTTCTATACCGCGCTTGTTTTTAGCCCGAAAGAAGTTTCAGAGAATTTGAAACGTAGCGGAGCGTATGTGCCTGGTATCCGCCCAGGTGAGCAAACGGCTCGTTATTTAGATCATATCCTTAATCGTTTGACGTTTATTGGTGCAATCTACATCACCGTTGTGTGCTTAATGCCGATGGTTTTACAAAGTTCATTTGGTATTCCATTCCATTTGGGTGGAACATCATTGCTTATTGTAGTTGTTGTAGTGATGGATTTTATGGCGCAACTTCAAGCGCATCTAACTTCGCATCAATATGATAATCAAACGTTAATGAGAAAAACGACTGCTCATCCTCAGGGATAAGCGCACTTAGAGGTTTCATCATGAAAGTACAAGCTTCTGTAAAGAAAATCTGTGGTAGCTGTAAAGTTATCCGTCGTAATGGGGTTATTCGCGTGATTTGTAGCGCAGAACCTCGTCATAAGCAGCGTCAAGGTTAATTTAATTAAGACCTGTTGATTTCAGTAGGCTAATTAGGTTATTATCCGCCCCTCAAGATTTTTGTGGGGCGGTTGATTATCTTGACTGCCTTTTTGGAGAAAATTGAATGGCTCGTATTGCCGGTGTAAACATTCCGGATAACAAGCATGCTGTTATCTCTCTCACGTATATTTTTGGTATCGGCCGCCACACTGCTAAGAATATCTTAGCTGCTGTAGGTATCACTGAGACTACAAAAATTCGTGAATTAGATGATGCTCAGCTTGATGCGATTCGTGCAGAAGTTGCTAAGGTTCCGACCGAAGGTGATTTACGTCGCGAAATTTCCATGAACATTAAACGTTTAATGGATTTAGGCTGCTACCGCGGTCTTCGTCATCGTCGCAGCTTGCCTGTTCGCGGACAACGCACCAAAACTAACGCACGTACCCGTAAAGGTCCGCGCAAACCGATTAAAAAGTAAGATTTCTGGAAGCTAAAAGATGGCTAAAGATACTCGCACACGCAAGAAGGTCACTCGTACCGTCTCTGAAGGTGTTGCACACATTCACGCGTCTTTTAATAACACCATTGTAACGATTACCGATCGTCAAGGTAATGCATTGGCTTGGGCTACCTCAGGTGGACAAGGCTTCCGTGGTTCACGTAAATCAACTCCGTTCGCTGCTCAGGTAGCTGCTGAAGTTGCTGGTAAAGCAGCTTTAGATTACGGTTTGAAAAACCTAGACGTCCTTGTAAAAGGTCCTGGTCCAGGTCGTGAGTCTGCGGTTCGTGCATTAGGCGCAGTGGGTTATAAGATTAACAGCATTACCGATGTGACTCCAATTCCTCACAACGGTTGCCGTCCACCTAAAAAACGTCGCGTGTAAGGAGAAACATTCATGGCTCGTTATATTGGTCCAAAATGCAAACTCTCTCGCCGCGAAGGGACAGACCTGCAACTTAAATCTGGCGTTAAACCATTTGACGTCAAAACAAAAAAAGCTAACAAAGCACCTGGTCAACATGGTCAGGCACGCGGTGGAAAGCAATCTGAGTACTCACTACAATTACGTGAAAAACAAAAAGTACGTCGTATGTACGGTGTGTTAGAGCGTCAATTTAGTAATTACTATAAAGAAGCAGCTCGTGTTAAAGGCGCAACAGGTGAAAACTTGTTGAAATTGCTTGAAAGCCGTCTTGATAACGTAGTTTATCGCATGGGTTTTGGTTCTACACGTGCAGAAGCTCGTCAGTTAGTAAGTCACCGTTCTATTACTTTAAATGGTCGTCGTGTAAACATTGCGTCTATTCAAGTTAAAGCGGGCGATGTAATTGCAGTGCATGAAGGCGCTAAACAACAATTGCGTATTAAAAACGCGATTGAATTAGCTGCTCAACGTGGTATCCCTGCTTGGATGGAAGTTGACCATTCTAAGTTAGAAGGTACGTTCAAAGCTGCTCCAGATCGTTCTGATTTACCTGCTGAAATCAACGAAAGCTTGATTGTAGAATTGTATTCTAAATAATCCTTGAGGTAGCAATAAATGACGCGTACTGCAAACGAGTTTCTAACTCCGCAAGCGATCAAGGTCGAAGCGGTGAGCGGGACCTCGGCAAAAGTGATTCTGGAACCTTTAGAGCGTGGCTTTGGTCATACTCTAGGTAATGCTTTACGTCGCATTCTATTGTCTTCTTTACCTGGCGCTGCTGTGGTTGAAGTAGAAATAGAAGGTGTCGAGCACGAGTACAGTACTTTAGAAGGCTTGCAGCAGGACATCGTCGAGCTCTTGCTGAACCTAAAAGGATTGTCTATTAAGCTGTTCGATCAAAACGAAGCATATTTAACATTAGAGAAGCAAGGTGCAGGTGACGTAACAGCAGCTGACCTTCGTTTACCTCATAATGTTGAAGTGGTTAACCCTGATCATTTAATTGGTACTTTGAGTTCTAGTGGTTCATTAAAAATGCGCCTTAAAGTTGCTCAAGGTCGTGGCTACGAAACTTCTGATTCACGCTTCCCAGAAGGCGAAACTCGCCCTGTAGGTCGTTTACAATTAGATGCTTCATATAGCCCGATTAAACGTGTTTCTTATACCGTTGAAAATGCGCGTGTAGAACAACGTACTGATCTTGACAAGCTAGTGATCGATCTTGAAACAAACGGTACTGTTGATCCAGAAGAAGCAATCCGCAAAGCGGCAACAATCTTGCAACAACAAATTGCAATTTTTGTTGATCTTCAGAAAGATCAAACTCCAGTTGCTCAAGAACCTCGCGAAGAAGTTGATCCAATTTTGCTTCGTCCAGTAGATGATCTCGAGCTAACTGTTCGTTCTGCTAACTGTTTGAAGGCAGAAAATATTTACTACATTGGTGATCTTGTTCAACGTACCGAAGTTGAGTTGTTAAAAACTCCTAACTTAGGTAAAAAATCGTTAACTGAGATCAAAGATGTTTTGGCATCGAAAGGTTTACAACTCGGCATGCGTTTAGAGAACTGGCCACCTGCTAGTCTCCGTATGGATGACCGTTTTGCCTATCGTAGCCGTTAATTAAGTAGGACTATCACCATGCGTCATCGTAATAGTGGTGTGAAATTAGGCCGTACAAGCAGCCACCGTAAGGCGTTGTTCCAAAACTTAACAAATGCTTTAGTTGAGCATGAGTTAATTAAAACAACTTTGCCTAAAGCGAAAGAACTTCGCCGCGTTGCTGAGCCTTTAATCACTTTAGCTAAAAACGATACAGTAGCAAACCGTCGTTTAGCGTTTGCTCGTACTCGTTCTGCAGCAACTGTTGGTAAATTATTTACCGTTCTTGGCCCTCGTTACAAAGAGCGTAACGGCGGTTATCTACGTGTTCTTAAAGCGGGCTTCCGTGCAGGTGATGCTGCACCGATGGCTTACGTTGAACTCGTTGACCGTGAAGTAAAATAATACTTCTACGTGTAGAACAGTCAGTTGTTCCAAAAAAGGTCGGTGTAATAACCGGCTTTTTTTATTGTTTAAGGTTAAGGATATTGTATTCAAATGTATTGATGGAGCATTAAGTTAAGCAATTATGTTTAAATCATTTCTTTCAATTGGTGGCAAGTAGATCAAGAAACCTTGAATAATTTGGTCTGAATATTCTTCTGAGTACGCTATTCTGTAGTTTGTTTCTATCTCAACAGGAATAATTTCTCCAGCCAAGCTACTATCTTGTGTATATTCAAGATAATGTCTATCACCTTCAAAATGAAAGTTATATTGTATTTTGACTGAATCTAACCGATCTCCTATTCCTAACAAACCTAATAATTTTCCTTGATATCCTTCGCCTACATAGATGAATTCTAGTCTATTTGTATCTGCATTGAATGTTAGCGTAATGCTTTTATTCCAATAACAACATATTTCACTAATAGGATGTCCACTTGGCTGTACTAAATTTCGGTGTAAAACTAGCCATTTATTTTGCTCATAAGATAAGTTGTCTGATTCTTCATAATCATGAATGATTTGAAAATCTGAAACTGCTTTAAAGGTGTTGAAATTTAACCCTAATGCAATTCCTGCAGCAGATTGAGCTGGTATAATTTCAGCAAATAAATTCGGAATCAATGGTACACACTCTTCACGGTTTGTTTATAGGATTATTCGTTTTCAAAACAAGGTATATGAATTATTTAAGGTTCCTATTTACATTAAAATTTCATTATAAATTGCCTCTACATTTGATGTGCTTAATCTATTTTATGTTCTATAAATATTAATTAGTTAAATTAATTTTTTTGTAATAAAGTAAGGATGTATTCTTAATTTCCAGTTTCAGAAATTAGCAAATCCAAGCAAAAATCTCAGGATTTTTTTACCCTCTTTTTTTTCAAAATGTCCCGAACTGATATAAAAAAACCTATGAATGACTAAACTTGACATTGTGTATTGTCAAATTTGTGCTTTAATAAAGACATGGTTTATACAGGGTATAAAAAAAATGGAAAAGCAAGTTGATGTTTTAATTATTGGTGCAGGTATCTCTGGGATTGGGTTAGCTGTGCATCTTTCTAAGAACTGTCCGCAACGCCAATTTGAAATTTTAGAGCGTCGTGATAGCTTTGGTGGGACTTGGGATTTATTCCGTTATCCTGGTATTCGTTCTGATTCAGACATGTCTACTTTTGGTTTTAACTTTAAACCATGGGCAAAAGAAAAAGTTTTAGCAAGCGGTCCTGAAATTAAAGGTTATTTAGGTGAAGTCATCTCTGAAAATAAATTAAAAGAGAAAATTCACTTTGGTCATCGTGTACTTTCTGCAAACTATGATTCTGCTAAGAAAAAGTGGTTGGTTGAAATTGAAGACAACAACAAGAAGAAGCAGACTTGGTCAGCTAATTTTGTGATGGGATGTACTGGTTACTATAATTATGACCAAGGTTATGCACCACAATTCCAAGATCAAGATAAATTTAAAGGGCAATTTATCCATCCACAACACTGGCCTGAGAATTTAGATTATAAAGGCAAAAAAGTTGTAATTATCGGTAGTGGTGCAACTGCAATTACACTTGTTCCTTCAATGGTAAAAGGTGGGGCAGGTCATGTAACCATGTTGCAACGTTCTCCAACTTATATCGCAACAGTGCCTTCAATTGACTTTATTTATGAAAAGACACGTCGATTCATGTCTGAAGAAACAGCATATAAATTTACTCGTGCTCGTAACATTGGCATGCAGCGTGCAATTTATGCATTAGCACAAAAGCATCCTAAAACTGTTCGTCGTTTGCTGTTGAAAGGAATCGAGTTGCAGTTAAAAGGTAAAGTGGATATGAAACACTTTACTCCAAGCTATAACCCATGGGATCAGCGTTTGTGTGTTGTTCCTGATGGTGATTTATTCAAAGCTTTACGTGAAGGTCAAGCAAGTATTGAAACAGATCAAATTGAAAAATTCACCGCAAATGGTATTCAGTTAAAATCTGGTAAACACTTAGAAGCAGATATTGTGATCTCAGCAACTGGTTTAGAGATCCAAATCTTGGGTGGTGTGCAAGGTTCAATCGATGGTAAGCCACTTAATACCTCTAAACACATGTTGTATCAAGGTGTGATGGTGAGTGATGTGCCGAATATGGCAATGATTATTGGTTATATCAATGCTTCTTGGACATTAAAAGTTGATATCGCAGCTGATTATATTTGCCGCTTGATTAATCATATGGATAAGAATGGCTATGATGAAGTGATTGCTCATGCTGACCCAAGTCAGTTTGAACAGGATACCATTATGGGTAAATTGTCTTCTGGTTATATCGCACGTGCAGCTGATGTTATGCCAAAACAAGGTAAGCAAGCGCCTTGGAAAATTACCAATAACTATCTTGCAGATCGTAAAGATCTAAAAGATGCTAAGTTTAACGATGGCGTATTGCAATTCCATAAACGTGGTGAGCAAGCGGATCGTAAGCCTAAATTAGTTTCATAAATTTTTTGTTTGATAAAAAAACCTATGTTAATACATAGGTTTTTTATTTCTAAATTTTAATTTCTGTTAAGAATTCGAGTATATTGATTCAAAATTTAAATAACGATTAAGGAAGAAATCATGAGGATAGGCTTGCTTTTAATAACTTTAATGTTAAGCACAGCGACTTTTGCAGAAGATATTAAAAAGAAAGAGACCGTTGCACAGAAGCTAGTATCCATGGACGGAACTGAGCAAGGTTTACAGAACACTGATAAAATGATTATCGAGCAAATTCGTATGCGACTGCCTAAAGATATTCCTGAGCAGTTTTATGTTGATTTGAGCAAGAATTTGAATAGCGAAAAACGAAAGCAGTTTATCGTTCAACGTTATGTGGAAACTTTTAATCAAAAAGAATTAGAAGCAGCGTTGAAATTCTATGAATCTGCTGAGGGAAAGGCTTGGGCGAAGAAAGCAAGTGGTATTGGTGGCGAGATTGCTCATTTCACAACACAAGATGCTCGAGCAGCACTGAATACTACGATGCAACAACATGCTGATCATGCCACTATAAAGAAAATCATGATGCGTATGAATCCTCAAGATGCACAACACTCAGAAAAAACACAACAGAAGTGATTTAAAAAGGGATAGCATTATCGATAGTGCTATCCCTTTAGATCTTATTATAGGGTGCGAGAAATCAGCTCTTTCATGATTTCATTGGTTCCAGCATAAATACGGTTTGCACGGTTGTCGATGTAGGCACGTGCGATTGGGTATTCAAGCATATAACCGTATCCGCCATGCAATTGTAAGCATTCATCTACAACTTTAGAGAACATGTCTGAAATTTTGTATTTGGCAGCCGCAGCAGCATCGACACCTAGACTTTCTTCTAACTGTAATTCCATGCAACGATCTAAATAGGTACGACAGAAATCAATTTCAGTTCTTAGTTCAGCTAGTTTAAAGCGAGTATTTTGGAAAGTCCCAATTGGTTTTCCAAATGCTTTACGGTCCTTAGTATATTGAACTGTATGTGCAAAAGCTGCTTCAGCACCTGCTTGGCAAATAATCGCAACTAACATACGTTCCCATGCTAATTCTTTCATGAGCATGATAAAGCCCATGCCTTCCATACCTAGTAAATTTTCTTTTGGTACGCGGACGTTGTCAAAGAAGAGTTCGCATGTATCTTGTCCTTTCATACCAATTTTGTTTAAAGGTTTACCTTTACTAAAACCTGCACGATCAGCTTCGACAATAATTAATGAAAGATTGGCTGAACCTTTGTCGCTGTTACCTGTTTTACAAACTACAATTGCCATGTCGCAAAGATAGCCATTGGTAATGAAAATTTTAGAACCATTGATAACGTATTCATCACCATCAAGTACAGCCGTTGTACGAACAGCTTGCAAATCTGAACCTGTGCCTGGTTCTGTCATAGCAATAGCTGTAACCGTTTCGCCTGATGCCATTTTTGGCAACCATTTTTGCTTCTGATCTTCATTACCAAAATTATTAATGTAATTAGCAACGATATCTGAATGTAAAGAAAAACCTGTGCTTGAATCCATCGCATATGCTTGTTCTTCTATCAGAATCATACTGTAGAGTCGATCAACACCTGAGCCACCATATTCTTCAGGCATCGTTGTGCATAACAAACCTAGCGCACCAGCTTTGTTCCATAAATCGCGATCTACGTGCTGCTGTTTCTCATAATTTTCGATATTGGGAACAACTTCTTTTTCGTAGAACTTACGAACAGTTTCACGGAATGCTTCATGGTCTGGAGTAAAAAGTTTACGTGGAAGCATGTTTGGAATTGGACGAATGGCACCTGATTGCATTTGTTATTTTTTCCCTAGTTCATTGGATTAAATGATCATCATGAAGATACAAGAAAGCTGAATTATTCAACAATGTGATCAATGCTCATTTTGATTGATGTATTTGGTCACCTTATAAAAATCTATGCGCAGATAAAACTGGATCAGGTACACTATGCTATCTTTGTTGCAAGTGGAATAAGTAATGTCTGATGAAATGACACTGGAAGAGCGCAAGGTGATTTATCGTGCACGTCGTGGGTTAAAAGAAATTGATGTGTACTTTGACCCTTATGTTAAACAATATTATTTGACTGCAGACCCAACAGAAAAAGCATTATTTGCAGAGTTGGTGGATCAAGAAGATCCTGATTTGTTGGATTGGTTCATGGAGGTGGGTGAGCCACCACGTGAAGAGTTAAAAGCATTTATTTTAAAATTAAAAAAATATGTACACGGCTAAACGTATTTTTGAGCTGCAATCTAGTCGATTTTCGCTAGGATTGCAGCTGTTTTGTTTTTTGGGTATCAATATCCTACTTTATCAATTATTGTCAGCTTTTTTATGGTTAGTGTGCTTGTTGATTATGGGATGGGCGGGCTGGTCGGCATTAAACAAACCGAAAATAAATCAAATTGAGTATCTCTGTGACGATGATTGGTCGATTCGTTTTGATGGAGTAGAGCCTAATATCGAGCAAGGAAAATTACTCAAAATTGTTGATCATCATTTATATATTGTGCTGCATTTTTCTAATATTGAATCAAAAACATGTGTAATTTGGTGGGATCAATTGTCTTTAAATCAATGGAAAATGCTCAAATTACTCTCAAAAATTGCATAATTGTTAGACAAGTCTACATTTGTATAATTAAATTAATTTAATATAAATCATTTAGATAGTGTTTTTTTACTCAAATTTAAAAACAATTGTTAGATTAAATACTCTAAAAATAATGAAAATTATGATTGTCAGACAATCTGAGCATCAAGATCGTTACCTTTTCGCTAAAGTACAAACACCAACGTAAAGTGTGGTGGAGGTCCTAAAATGATGGAAATTCCAACATGGTCGTTTCTGGTGATTGCAATCGTTTTTGCAATTGTAATAGGAAGAGCAGGAACTTTACTCAGGGAACTTCTTGAATCACATCAACGTAATGTTGCAGTGACCAAGAGAAAGAGATTGAAGGTGTCATCAATATATCACAATCCCGTTAATGCTGATGTCGAACGTCGATCTAGTATCTATCAAAAGTAGATACAAAAAGTGTAGGAGGTCTCTATGGAGATTTCAATGTGGATGTTTCTAGTAATTGCAGTCGTTATGGCGATTGTTATAGGAAGAGCTGAAACATCACTCAAGGATTACTTTCAACAAAACTAAAAGATAAAAAGTTTCAAGTTTTTACCAGTTAATAAGTAGCATGTGCTGAACCGTCGCAATGCTACTTTTTTTTGCCTAAAATTTTTGTATTTTCAACTCTCTGTCAATTCTCTTATCTGTGAATTGTGTCAGAATGCGCATGTTAAATTAGAGCAATTACTCTTTAATTCAAGTATTGCATCTGATAAGGTACGTCTAAAAGGAAAAACAAATTAATTAGAGGACAGGAAGAATGTCTAAATTCCAAAAAATGGGACAGGGTGTGGCGGTTGCGTTACTCACAACATCAATATTATCAGGGTGTTCACAAATCATTAAAACAGGGGCTAATGTCGCATTAAGTTTTAGTGAAAATCATATTGTTCCACCAATTTTGGCGATGGATGACGCCGAAATGGTGTGTAATTCAGGTAATGCCTTAACTCCAGCGGTGATGTCAACCAAGGATATGGGTGCTGATCCAACACGTATGGCGGTGTTATTGTATACCTCAGCAGGTATTTGTGCTGAAAATAAAGCCTTAGAAGCGGAACTCCGCTATTTGCGTGCTTCGAAAGCAGGTCAAGTTTCTGAAGCTCAAGATGCTCGTATTGAACAAAAACGTTGGGCGGGGATTGCTGCTGAACGTCAATATGCAGGTTATCAACTTTTTGCAAATCGTTGGGAATCAAAATATAAATATAAATTGGGTGATTCATGCCCAACAATGCGCAATGATTTAGATCAGACAGTTTACCTTTTAGGGATGGTAAGTGGTCTGCAAGCGATGACCAATGATATTAACTCTGGTGGTGCAATCAATGTACCGAAAGATATTGCGGGTATTGTAGAACGTGGTATGGCATGTCTAGATAATGAAAAGTTCTGGGGCGCTCCAATGGCGACTCGTGCTGTGATTTGGACATTATTACCAGGTGCTGGTGATGGTAAACCTGAACCTTATGCAACGATGAAAGAATCGATGCAAATTGGTGAGAAAAAAGGTGTTCGCTTAGCACATGCACTTTATGCTGTTGCTGCACAAGCAAGTGGTGATGATGCAAAACTTAGAGATGCATTCCGTTCATATGCTGCTGCAACAGGGGAAGATAAACCTGCAAACCCTCAATTTAGATTAATTGACAAAATGGCAGGTCTAATGGTTCGTGGAATTGCGGATCGTTACTGGACAGAAAATACTGGCATACGTGCTACCGATGAAGGTCTATCAACATTCTGGGATGATAAACAAGAAAGTTCTTCAGAATTAGATGAGCTATTTGATGGTGGTGGGGATGGTGCGTCTGCTCCTGCAGAAGAGACCCCACCTCAGTAACCTAGATTAAACGACCT
Source organism: Acinetobacter sp. AOR34_HL (assembly GCF_027854795.1). Classification (NCBI taxonomy): domain Bacteria; kingdom Pseudomonadati; phylum Pseudomonadota; class Gammaproteobacteria; order Moraxellales; family Moraxellaceae; genus Acinetobacter; species Acinetobacter sp. AOR34_HL. The sequence continues at coordinate 89,597 of NZ_JAKTID010000036.1, forward strand.
TTTACATTATTTAAGTAGATTACTGGTTAATGTTGAATGTAAAAGGTTCGTTTTAAAAGAGGGGTACGTAAATGAAAGATCAAATATGGATACGGAAAGTCATATTGATCGCAGTATGTATTTCGATCTCTGCAAGTCTGCAAGTTTTTGCTGATCATTTCATCTATTGGAAGCCTAGTGTACTGGTCGAAGTTTGGCGTTTATGGACAGCCCATTGGGTACATGTTGGATGGATGCATTTCTTTTTGAATATGCTTGCATTTGCTTGTTTACCTTTTATTTTTCCACATGCACGTAATAGACATCTAGTTTGGTTGTTATTACTGTTACCACCATTTATCAGCCTCATTTTTTATTTTTACTTTCCTTATATTGAAGCTTATGCAGGTTTGTCAGGCGTATTGCATGGTCTTTATACAGCGGTAAGTTTGGTTTATCTAAAATATCCAAAGGAAAGAACATTCGCAATTTTAGTTTTAGTGCTCATATTTGCCAAACTTGTTTGGGAAAATACCTTTGGTCAAACAGGTACAGCACAATTAATAGGAAGTCCTGTACTAACAGAAGCACATTTGATTGGAGCAATTGGAGGTGTATTTTGTGGACTTGGTTATTTGCTATTAAAAAGGATTAAGAAATAAAAACATTAAGTCGCTTTTATACAAACTTATCAACAACTTAGACGGTTTAAATAGGGATTGGTTATCAAGAGGGTGTTATTTCTCTATCAACCATATACATCGCATGATTCAACATCTTTGGATGGATGTTGAGAACAATAAAGTGGAATAGACATGCAACATGATCAAGAGAAAAAATCTGGATTAGGTCTGCTCAGCCATATATGGACAGAGTGGATTTCGACCTTTGTCATACTTTTCTTGCTTCTAATGACATTGGTTATTGGAACAGGTGAGATGATTCATGGTCAGTTATTACGTATGGGGGAGCGCCTTTATGGTGACCCTGATACAGGAATGCAATATTCATTTCTACGTGCAGAACCAGAGAAACCAACCTGTGACAGAAATCCAAATATAGATGCACAAGTTCAAGAGCAGATGAAGATTAATGCTGCTGATGAATTTGCAAGTATGTTTGGTGTAGCTTCTGAGGCAGATGTTCGAGCTTCATTACTAGCGGCTCAGCAACAATGTGATGAGAAATACCAATTCTATGATAAGGCAATGAAGCATATCGAAGCCAATCCTAGTGTTCGTACTTATCGTAAAATTGAAACTAGTTTCTTTGGTATCTTTAAATTAGGTGCAGAGAACCGCGCGTTATTCCTCGTTATTATGGTTGTATTTGCTGCAATCAGTGCAACATTGAAAGCGCATCACATTGGTTTACGTAGTCCTACTACCAAGACAGATTTCCGTGTTTATAACATTGCGATGTTATTAGGTAATGCATTGCTGACATCATCTGTGATTAGCCAATATAAATCGGTACTAAATTCGGGTGTTCCAATTACACCAGAAATGACAGTCATTTATTGGTTATGGATGATTCTATTTGGAGTGCTGACACTCATCAGTGTATTCCAATTGATTAAACCGCCTGCTCCAAGTCGTGAAGGTGGTAATGTCGGTTTAGCCATCCTCAGTATTCCTTTATATGCCTATATGGCGATTATCACCGGGGTTGCATTTACTTTCTTCATGGATTATCCAATGGGGCAAGGTATTTATCTGGGACAGTTGGTTGAATTGTCGAATATTTTCTTGAATCTAGCCTTGTTTATTTGGGCGGGTATGTTGCTCAAGCAAACACGTATTGTTGATTTATTCCTCAATATCTTACGTCCTTGGAATCTGGCTCCAGAGACTTTAACTTGGTTGATCCTTCTTGCAGCGGCATTACCAACAGCTTATACAGGTGCATCAGGTATTTTCGTTATCGCTGCGGGTGCGATTATTTATAAAGAAGTGTGGAATGCGGGTGGACGCCGTCAGTTTGCATTAGCTGCAACAGCATTGTCTGGCTCACTTGGTGTAGTTTTACGTCCATGCTTATTGATCGTAGTAGTCGCTTCACTGAACAAAGAAGTAACGACTGATTTGCTTTATAAATACGGGATGTACACATTCCTATTAACCTCAACGTTATTCTTGGTGATTGCATTATTCTTTGCAGAACAAAAATTCCGTATTGCACCATTTAAAGTTGCATTGCCTAAATCATTACGTGCATTCGTACCTGTATCACCATACATCGTGATCTTTGTTTTGATTTGGTTATTCTACAAACATGCATTAGCAACTGATCTCAATGAATTTACTGCACCTGTAATGATGCCTGTGATTCTATTGATGATGGTATTGTTTGATAAGTTACGTAAAGAACCTGCACCGTTGGCGCCTGTTGGTCATTGGGACAGTACTTTGAATAGCTACACATTGCCTGCGGATGGTAGTCAACCTGCACCAAAAATTAATCCAGAAGATGACCCACGCAAACCAGAGCGTAACATCTCATTTGCTAAAGCATTGCATGCTTCTTCAAGTGAAACAGTAGGGCATATCGGTGCACTTGTGATTCTGATGGCGCTTTCAGTGAGTGTCGGTGGTTTCCTTGAGCAAATTCATATCATGGAAGCATTCCCGCAAGATATTAATAATATTGTTGTCGTGATTACGTTGATTGTATTATTAATGATCTTCGTTGGTATGATCATGGATCCATTTGGTGCTGTGATTCTGATCACGGCTACAGTCGCACCTGTTGCATATCAATATGGTATTGATCCTGTTCATTTCTGGATGATTGCGCTTATTGGTTTTGAGTTGGGTTACGTCACACCTCCAGTTGCGTTAAACCATCTCTTGGCTCGACAATCGATTGGTGATGCGGAAGTGGCTGAAGCAGATGCAGAAGTTCGTCATTTGTCTTTCTACTATCGATATGAACGTTGGATATTGCCTTTATTGGTGATGGTACCTGCAATCTTAATTATTGCTTACGTTCCGTATTTCTTTAAATTGTTTGGTTGGTATAACTAAACTAACAATAAAAAAAGCACCTTCGGGTGCTTTTTTTATTTCTAGATATAACTCATCAATTTTCTCTAAATAAGAAATTTGAATAAATTTGAGATAGTTAATCGTTTTAAATATTTTTGCCAAAAATTTTGCAAATCCAAGTAAAGCAGTATGCTTAGACAGTAGGTTAAATGCTTTTAATATTTTTACGGTTAAAATTATTCTTTGTTTAAATTGATAAAAAAAACTTACAAAAAAGTGATTGCAGTCATTATTTTTTAGAAAAGTTTGCTGCAAATTTAGGCGGTTTAAAAAGGGATTGGTTCCGAAGAGGGTAATTCATTTATCTATCAACCAAGGACAACGCATGATTCAACATCTTTGGATGGATGTTGAGAAAAAATAAACTGGAATACACATGCAAAATGATCAAGACAAAAAGTCTGGATTAGCTCGTTTGGGTTATATCTGGAATGATTGGATATCTACATTTATCATTCTTGCTTTGTTGCTAATGACTTTGCTTATTGGTACTGGCGAAATGATTCACGGTCAGATGCTCCGTATTGGTGAGCGTCTTTACGGTGATCAAACTACAGGAATGCAGTACTCGTATTTACGAGCTGAACCTGAAAAACCTTCTTGTGATCGACATCCTGACATCGAAGCACAAGTTCAAGCGCAAATGAAAGCAAATGCTGCGGATGAGTTTGCAAGCATGTTTGGTGCTGCTTCTGAAGCAGATGTTCGTGCATCTTTAATGGGTGCACAGCAACAGTGTGAAGAGAAATATCAATTTTACGATAAAGCTATGAAGCATTTGGAAGCACATCCAAGCATTCGTACATATCGTCAAGTTGAAACATCTTTCTTCGGTATCTTTAAGGTTGGATCGGAAAACCAGACTGTTCTTTTATTAGTTATGGTCTTATTTACGTCGATTACAGCATCTTTGCGCTACCACCATATTGGTTTACGTGCGCCAAAAAGCAAAATTGACTATCGTGTTTACTCAACTTTGATGATCCTGGGTAATGGATTATTAAGTGCTTCTGTTTGGAGCCAATATCAGTCCTTACTCAATTCTGGTGTTGAAGTTACAGCTAAAACGATGGCGATTTCATGGTTATGGATTATTTTATTCGTAGTCATGACCATTATCAGTGTATTCCAATTATTCTTGGTCCCTAAAAATGCTCAAGAAAAAGGAAATGTTGGTTTAGCATTCTTAAGCGTACCTTTATATGCCTATATGTCACTTGTGACAGGTATTGTTTTTACCTTCTTCATGGATTATCCAATGGGGCAAGGTATTTACCTCGGTATTTTGGTTGAATTCTCAGGGATTTTCTTAAACCTAGCATTGTTCATTTGGGCAGGTATGTTACTGACCCAAACGCGTGTCATGGATTTGTTCCTGAATATTTTACGTCCATGGAACTTGGCTCCAGAAACTTTAACTTGGTTAATCTTGATTGCAGCAGCGATTCCAACAGCATATACAGGTGCTTCTGGTATTTTCGTTATTGCAGCTGGTGCGATCATCTATAAAGAGGTTTGGAACTCTGGTGCACGTCGTCAATATGCCTTAGCGGTATCGGCAATGTCAGGTTCACTAGGTGTAGTGATCCGTCCTTGTTTACTTGTGATTTTGATTTCGATGCTTGATAGTCGTCATGTGACTTCAACAGAGTTATTTGATCACGGTATTTATGTCTTCTGGCTAACCGCATTTATTTTCTTAGGCGTTTCATTGATTCTTGCTGAAGAAAAATTCCGTGTGAATTCACCGAAAGTTGCTGTACCTGGTATGTTACGCGCGTGTATTCCTGTGATTCCTTATGTGATCATTGGTTTGGCCGTGGTGATGTTCTATAAGCTTGCTTTAGATACATCAATCAATGAATTTACAGCACCAATGATTCTTCCATTGGTATTAATCGCGATGATTTTGTTCGACAAATTATTTGCGGCTAAACATCCAGTACCAGTAACAGATCCTAAACATGAAGCTTTAGTTCGTGAGCATGAGAAAAAGTCTGAGTTCTTAAAGTCTCATGATCCACATGGCAGCAAAGGCTTTGGTTTTGGTGGGGCTTTACGTTTTGCAACATCAGAAACTGTAGGACATATTGGTGCATTGATCTTGTTGATGGCTCTGTCTGCAAGTGTTGGTGGTCTAATCGAACGTGCAGAAGTGGTTGAGTTATTGCCTACACACTTGGGCAATATCTATATTTCACTGGCATTTATTGCGCTTTTACTAGCAATTATTGGTATGACAACCGATCCATTCGGTGCGGTAATTCTTGTTGCTGCAACGATTGCTCCAGTGGCTTACGAGAATGGTATCCATCCAATTCACTTCTGGATGATCGTATTGGTTGCATTTGAGTTTGGTTATGTGACACCGCCTGTTGCGCTGAACCATTTGTTGACGCGACTCTCCGTCGGTGATGAAGAGGTTACGGCAGCTGATAAGGAAGCGAAAGAGAAATATACAAGTTTCTACTTCCGATATGAGCGTTGGTTATTACCTATTATCGTATTGTTCTCATCTTTAGTGTTGGTAACTTACGCACCATACATTTTCCAAATGTTTGGTTGGTATAAACACTAACTCTTATCTCCTAAAAAAGCACCTTCGGGTGCTTTTTAATTTGTGCTTTATTAGAGACTTTTTCTTTGCCTTTGACTCAAAGGACTACATAAAATAATTGCCAGTAATATTAATCCAAAACCGAATAAACTATAAAAATCAGGTGTTTCTTGCCATAGAAAGAAGCCCCAAACACCCGCAAAAATGATCGCCATATAGTTGACTGGTGCTATCTGTCCAGCTGGAGCAAGGCGATAAGCATGAGACATAAAAATTTGGCTTACATTCGCAAGTATTCCTGCTGCAATAAGAAAAAAAAGTTCTTTCAAAGCATATGGTCGCCAAACCCAAAACATCGGTATGGCTGAAAGTAAGGAGCCGATCAAGCAAAAATAAAACACGATACGTTCTGGAGGTTCAGTTTTGGTTAGTGCTCTTACGGTTACAAATGCCATTGATGCAAGTAGGCTAGATGCTATGCCTATCGCAGATACCCAATTCCACAATCCTTGATCAGGTTTTGCAACACAAAATACGCCCAAGAATCCTAATGCAGCTGCCATTAACATTGCTTTAGTAATACGTTCTTTTAAAAATAGCCAAGCAATCAATGGAATAAAAATAGGTGAGGAATACGTAAATACCATGGCATTGGACAATTTCAAATGTGCAATCGCATAGAAAAAACCATACATTGCTGCAAGCCCAACCAGACTTCGCCAAGTATGCATCCACAATTTTTCTGTTTTAACAAAGCTTGTACCTTGTTTCATAATAAATGGTAGGAAAAGCATCAACCCAACGAAATTACGGAAAAAAACAATCGTGTAATTATCTACAGTTTGAGATGCGTATCTGATGCAGATGCCCATGATGGAGAAAAGAAAAGCCGAGATGGTCAGGCAGCTAATCGCTAAGAAGAGCTTACGATTAGGTTGATTCAGCGTCATAATCATTGTGAGAGCAAGGATGCAGCTTGTATTCTAAGCCTCTGCTGCCTTTAAAGAAATGTACGATTATTATTTTCGATTGAATTATATAAAGTAGAGAGGTTAAGACCTCACATTAAGGGATGAACTAAATCAAGCATGGCCAACAAATCATCGAAGACGTTAAGGCTATAACCCATTTTAAAGCCTTACTTATTTATGATTTATTTTGTGCTGCAAGTTGAGCTTCAAGAAGCTTAATTTGATCTTCTTTCAGTTTTACTAAAGTATCAACATCAGTGTGTTGTTGCTTTAGCTCATTTTGCTGATCTTTAAGTTGTTGATGAATATCATCCAGTTTGGCAATTTCTTCTTTGGCTAAAGTGTCATTTGCAGGAATTGGATCTTTGATAATTGACTCTTCAACTAGTTGGATAGGAGCAGTAACTTCGCTTGCAGCTTGTACAGTTTCAGTTGCTTCGACCGGACGTGCTGACGGTGCAGCTTTGCTAATCGTTGGTACAGTTGGTGTAACAGTTGCTTCATGATTTTTTTGAGATAGAAACCACTGTACTGCAAAAATCAGTACCACGACGATACTGATTCCACCGATGATCATCCATAATAATTTAGAGTTTTCATTTTGATACGAGGACATCATTTTTTAACCTTTCTAGTCAAAATGACGAGGCTTGAATTGTATCACCCCAATTTCATCTGGCTCAGCGGGTTCAGCTAGTTCTACGTGAGTAGGACGCTGTTCACTATAAGCACATTCGATACATTCAATCCACTCGTCATCCACAGTGATGATCTTAACCACACGATCTAAGGCTCCACATTTTGGGCATTTAGCACCCGCGATGAACTGTCTTTTCATGTCAGTTAATTACATCCTGTGAACAATAATGACGTAGTTTAAGCGGTTTTATGCGTATTCGTCCAACCTTGATGACGTAATAATGCATCTATTCTTGGTTCTCTTTTTCGGAAATTGCGAAACGCATCAAGTGCTGTATCTTTTCCGCCAACTGCTAGAATAAACTTTCTAAATTCTTTTCCAGTCTCGGTGTTAAAAATACCTTCATTTTCGAAACGATCAAAGGCGTCGCTCGCCAAAACTTCCGCCCATTTATAAGAATAATAACCTGCCGCATAACCGCCTGCAAAAATATGGCTGAAACTGTGCTGGAAACGGTTATAAGGTACCGCAGGAACCACGGCAAATTTATCGCGAATATCGTCCAGTGTCGCTTGGATTTGCTGACTGTTTAAGGCAGGTGCCTGACGGTGAATGCTTAGGTCAAACAATGCAAATTCAATCTGACGTAATGTTTGCATGCCTGATTGGAAGAAACGCGCATTGAGTAACGCAGACAGCAATTCTTGCGGTAAAGTTTGCTTGGTTTCAGTATGTTCGCTGAGTACATCTAAACTTTCATTATCCCAAGCCCAAAATTCCATGAACTGGCTTGGTAATTCAACGGCATCCCATGCTACACCATGCGTACCTGCAACTGAGATATTATCCACTTCGGTCAGCATGTGATGTAAGCCATGACCAAATTCATGAAATAGCGTAATCACTTCATCATGAGTCAATAGAGCAGGCTGATCGCCAATCGGTGGGGTAAAGTTACACACCATATAGCAAATTGGTTTTTGTAGACCATTGGCCGTTTGCACACGAGAACGGAAACCACTCATCCATGCGCCACCGCGTTTGCCGTTACGGGCATATAAATCAAAATAGAAACCACCGACCACTTGACCTTGATCTGCAATTTCAAAATAACGTACATCATTTTGCCAAACAGGGGCTTGGCGTTCGATGATTTGAATACCATAAAGACGTTGAACGATTTGGAATAAACCATCCACAACTTTGGGTGCTGGGAAATACGGTTTAAGCGCTTCTTGAGACAAATTGAACTGTTGTTGTTTCAATTTTTCAGAATAGTAGGTTGCATCCCATGGTTTTAATTCTTCAACACCATCTTGTTGTGCAATTGCTTTCAGTTCAGCGATTTCAGCAAGGGCTGGTGTGCGGGCATGTTCTGCCAAGTCGACCAAAAACTTATCGACGGTATCAACATCAGGTGCCATTTTGCTAGCCAATGAATATTCAGCAAAATTATTGAAGCCAAGCAGTTGAGCCATTTCTTGACGCAAGCTCAGAATTTCTTCCATCACAGGAGTATTATCGAATTCAGTTTTTTCTGATTGTTCTGAGGCACGAGTCACGTAGGCTTTGTAGAGTTCCTCTCTAAGTTCTCGATCATCGGCATAGGTCATAATCGCAAAATAAGCAGGGAAGTCGAGTGTGGCAACGGCTTGCTCAAGCTCACGTTGTTGACCGTATTGCTTTAATAATTCAACACTACTTTGTGGTAGGCCTTTGAGCTGTTCCTCGGTTAATGGTTTGAAGTAGGCTTGTGTTGCATCGAGTACATGGTTAGAAAAATCTGAAGATAATTGTGATAAACGTGCTGAGATTTCGGCATAACGTTTTTTGGCTTCGCCTTCAAGAGCAACGCCTGATAGTTTGAAATCACGTAAAGCGAGTTTAATTGCACTTTGTTGTGCTTCGCTCAGCGTTTGAAATACTGCACTATCATGAATATGTTGATAAGTTTGATACAACGCCGTGTGCTGTCCAAGCTGAGTGTAGTATTCGCTTAAACTTGGTAAAAGTGCCTGATACACCTCACGGGTTTCGGCATTGTTCATGACCGCATTGAGGTGTGACAAGATTCCCCATGATTCACTCATATTATTTTCAAGCTGATCGACTTCCGCCAAGGTTGCCAGTTGGTCTTCAGGAGCTTGTGGAACTTCTTTGAGTTGATTTAAGAAGTTTTGACCATTTTGAATAGTCTGTTCAATCTGTTGTTTTAATTCTGCAAGTTGAATTTGATCAAACTGGGGAGTGGGGAGTGTCGCTTGCTGTAGTGTCATTGTATTTTTGCCATATTCATCTTTAAACATAGTTATAGATGTAGGGCTTAGCGGGGGAGAAATCAAGTGTAACTATGCTTCATCTCTTATATCTAGATTCATTTTTTATTTATAAATGCCTGTATGTGGTTTAGGATTGTGGTTTAAAATATTGATAAGCAATTATAATTTAAAAGAAATTTTATCTGCGGTGTAAATGTCTTGATGAAAGCCGATTTCTTGCTAAACTCATGATCAAAGAAAATCTAACGAAGAATTTTTTGTAGCGCGATGCGTAACTAGATAGGTTAAACCTAATCATGAGATTAAAAAATATCAGTGTTTTTTTCTTAACTTTGTGTGTTTCTGCTCACTCCAGCGCTACGATAAACAATGCGGTATATGTGGGCTCTAGGGGGATTGGAAGTCCATCTGCCAATAGTCCAGCTTCGACGTTGTTCTTTCTTGTGTGTGGTGCTGGGGCACTCTATGTCTACTATAAGTTATTCCTAAGCTGGTTTAAACGTAAGAAAAGTGGTGAAGAACCGGAACGGTTATATGGTTTTACGGACTGGGCAACCATGCTGGCAATATTTGCACTACTTGCATTGTTTGCCTCTGGACTGGTCTTTGTAATACTCAGCCTTTTTGGGGGAAGGGAGCTGGTACAACAAACCTGGTACATTATTTATCCTGGTTTTATGGGGCTGCTTTTATTGTTACATCGAACCTGATCGATAAAAAATTAAATCGGAAAAAAACAAGAGAGCCGAAGCTCCCTTATCTCTTATCCATTACTCAGCCTTTGCTTTCGCATTCGACTTTTTCTTTTTCACTTTCTTTTTGGCCTTCTCTTTCGTATCAGGTTTAGCTGAAGCCTTCTTAGCTGGCTTTTTACTATAAGAACTTGGTTTGTTCTTATCTTTTTTCTTGCGTACAGGCTTTTCGCCATCTTCACTGACTTTAGCTTTCGTCGATGAAGGTGCTTTGCCAAAGACCTCTTCAGTTGTTGACGCACCACGATTCGAGCTAGAAGGATTTGCAGTGCGAGGTGCTTTTTGACGAATCACACGACCTAAATGAGTGAGTTGTTGTACCAATTGGAAGTCGATTTTACGTTCTTCCAAATTCACACCTGCTACTTTAATTTTTACTTCATCACCGAGGCTAAATGACTGTCCACGATTCTGACCAATTAGACTTTGGCTAGCTTGATCATAGAGGAAGAAATCTTCACCCAGCTGGCTGACATGAATCATGCCATCTACATAGAGGTCTTTTAAGGTAACAAATAAGCCAAATTCTGTTACTGCACTGATGATACCGACAAATTCATCACCTAAATGCTGTTGCATATAGTGGCATTTTAACCAGGTTGTGACACTGCGTGATGCTTCATCAGCACGACGTTCAGTTTGTGAGAAATGCTCACCTGCATCATCTAGTGCTGCACCTGAAAGAGGATAAACCTTTTTATCTAGATAGGCTTTAATCGCACGATGCAACAATAAGTCTGGGTAACGACGAATTGGTGAAGTAAAGTGCGTATAGGCTTCGTATGCTAAACCGTAATGCCCAGAATTCTTGGCACCGTAATACGCTTGCATCATTGAGCGTAGTAACACGGCATGAATACTTGGCGCATCTAGACGATCTTTGGTCGCTTCAATAACACGTTGATAATCAGCCTGAGTAGGTTGTTCGGGGAATGGTAAACCAAGTAATTTTACGAAATCACGAACTTTCTGGATACGTGAAAACTCAGGAGCCTCATGTACACGGTAGAGCATTGGGATGTCATGTTCTAAAGCATATTCCGCAGCAGCGACATTGGCTAATAACATACATTCTTCAATGAGCTTATGCGCATCATTACGTGAGCGAGGCAGGATTTCTTTGATTCCACCTAACTCATCAAAAGTCATGTAGGTTTCGATGGTTTCAAATTCCATCGCATGACGCTTAGCACGTAACTCTTTGAGGGTCTGATAAAGCTGGAAAAGAGTATTTAGTGATTTATGAATAGTTTTATCTTCAGGGATAGCATCGGTTACTCCCTCAAAATATCGACCAACCTGTGTGTAAGTCAGACGCGCTTTAGAATGCATTACCGCAGGATAGAATTCATAACCTGTCACTTTTCCAGCACGAGATAACTTTAAGTCACAGACCATACATAGACGATCTACATGTGGATTTAAAGAACATAAACCATTTGATAATGCTTCAGGAAGCATCGGTAAGACAAAGTGTGGGAAATAAACTGAGGTACCGCGTTCTTCTGCTTCTTCATTTAAAGGTGAATCTAAACGAACGTAATGGCTTACGTCAGCAATCGCAACAACCACACGATAACCACCACCTGAACGTTTTTCAGCATAGACTGCATCATCAAAGTCTCGTGCATCTTCACCATCAATAGTAACTAACGGTAAGTCACGTAAATCAACACGACCTTTAATATCTTGTTCAGAAGGTTCTTTAAAGCTTTCAGCTTCTTTGATTACTGCTTCAGGAAACTCATAAGGCAAGCCAAATTCTAAAATAGTCTGCGGAATGATAATCTCTGTATCTGCTTTATCTGCCATGGATTGAACGACATGACCTGTTGCCAATTCTTCACGGGTAGGGTAGTCATCAATCGCAACACGTAGCATATCGCCAACTTTGGCATTGGCATGCTCAATTAATTCTTTTTCTAAAGTAATCGGTTGGTGCTGATTCGGATTACTCGGTTGAATAAAGTATTCACCTTCATGCTCAGCGACTTTACCAATAATCTGTTTGACACGACGTTGTACAACTTCAGTAATAAAACCCCAAGGTTTACCTTTGCGATCAACTGAAGTCTGACGCACTTTAACGCGATCGCCGTTAAAAACGAGTCTTAATTCACGTTCAGGTAATAGCACATCATCGTGTCCAGCAATATTCGCTGTACCTAAACCTTTACTATTAATATAAACCGTTGCTTCGTGTGTTGGTAAATCTGTTGCAGGTTGATATTTAAAACCATCCTTCATGAGCTGACCATCACGTACCATTGCGCTTAAGCGATGATTTAACGCATCAATACTTTTTTGATCTGGTAGGTTGAAATGATCAACAAGTTCCGCATGAGATTTTGCAGTTTGTAATTGTTCTAATGTAGTTAAAATAAGAGTTCGGCTAGGAATAGGATTATCGTAACGTTCAGCTTCTGCTTTTGCTTCGGGATCAACCCAATTATTAGTCATATCGTTCCATTTCACATCTGGCAGATCACTTTAGCATAAGTCATCCAAACTTGGACTGCACGTCAAAGATTGCAAGATTCTGTTTATGTAAATGATCTAAATAAATAAAGAGAAGACTATCTTAACAAGCGTTGGACGAAAAAATGCTGAAAAAATACAGAAATTGTTTAAAAAATATTTGATTGATTTAAAAAAGATGAAAAAAACAGGATCATCCCTTGTGTAATGTGGTTTTAGTTTGTATTATTGCGCTCGTGTTACGGTGAGATGGGTGAGTGGCTGAAACCACATCCCTGCTAAGGATGCATACGGGTAACTGTATCGAGGGTTCGAATCCCTCTCTCACCGCCACTTTACTTAAGGCGCTCATAGCTCAGCTGGATAGAGCACTTGGCTACGAACTAAGGGGTCGGGAGTTCGAATCTCTCTGAGCGCACCAAGTAAAGATTAAAGTAACACATGCCGAAATAGGCACATAAGTAATGCGCTCATAGCTCAGCTGGATAGAGCACTTGGCTACGAACTAAGGGGTCGGGAGTTCGAATCTCTCTGAGCGCACCAACTTAAACAATTAACCGCTTAATCGCGGTTTTTTTGTGCCCAAATTTTGAAGATATTTATTTTACAGTATATTTAAATAGCAAAGGCCGCTAATGATAGCGGCCTTTGTTTTCAATTTAAGCTTTTAGAATAAGCTTAATGAATGGAAGAGATTGTCTGATAGATTAGTTAACGATGTTTGTGGAGTCACAGTTTCAGTTAATGGTGCAGTTGAAGTACTTGTATCCGTAACTGAAGTAAGTGTAGATGTCGAACCTGTGATTGCAGTCAAGATACTATCAACACCGCCATCACAACCACAATCATCACCACTTTCAACGCTTAAGCTAATCAAGCTACTAATACTTTCAAACGTACTATCGCTAAATATCGCAGTAGAACTTTCTTGAACACTATCAATTACAGAGTTACCACTACTGATAATCGTTTGTGTTGGTTCTGATACTCCGAGAATAATACTTTCACTATTAAGATCAAAACCAATATCACTACAGAATCCGTCAATCGCACCTGTGATTGGATCTAGCGAATCACCGTTCAGGCTTCCACTGATTGTTTCTGTAAGATTTGTGATCTCACCTAATGCTCCACCATTCAAATCACCTGTGATGCTACCAAGTAAATCTGTAATCGTGCTCAATTATTCATCAGTGTTTGTAAATTCACTTACAGTTTCTGTGATCAATACAGATGGATGGAGAGGCTATGATGGTTTAGTTGATATTGGTTTTGACAAACATTTAAGAGTGAATCATGGGAACAACGAATTTGCATGCGGGGAGCGTCATATTAACGGCATAGAATCATTCTGGAGATATGCTAAAAAGCGACTCGTCAAGTTTAATGGAATTGACAAAAAGATGTTTTATTTGCATCTTAAAGAAACGGAGTATTGCTTCAATCATCGGAACGGTAATTTATATCTCGATTTGCTTAAATTACTCCGTAACAATCCTCTTTAACTTCCTAAGCCCCTAAATATTTAGGCGTTAAGGTTTTTAGCAATGTGTTTTTATTTGAATTTAAGATTGATAGGCGAATCTATCACCATTTGACGACGATAAGATGAAAAAACGCTTATCAATATGAAAAAAGTGCGTATAATGCCCCCTATCAAATATGCGCTCATAGCTCAGCTGGATAGAGCACTTGGCTACGAACTAAGGGGTCGGGAGTTCGAATCTCTCTGAGCGCACCAATTTGAAGAATTAACCGCTTAACAGCGGTTTTTTTGTGTCTAAAATTTATGTTATTTGCATAATAAGTTTATAAATCCAAAAACTGAATCTGTTGCAAAGTTCATAGCAAAAAAAACAACAGTGATAGTGTGCCAAAATTAATTTATGTTCTAATAGGGCACGTCTTTCAAATGTAAGAAATAAGAAATGTCTGAACAACGTCCAACACTATCACTGCGTTATTATCTCAATTTAGAAGAGTCTCAAGATGGTTTTGCTTTAGTGACTTTTGGCAAGAAAACGATCACTCGTTTTCTGACACCAGTGATTAGTATTGCAGTGATTCTATGGGGATTATATTTAGGTTTAACGGGTGTTGGTCGTTATTATGTTGCATTGGGTGTTTTTTTCTTGCTTATGCAAGGGTTAATGCGTTATTGGTTATTACCATTGCTGTTTAAACGACAATTTGTTCGTTACCAGTTTGGCAAAAGTGAACAGGGAATTGATTTATATCAAGACCAATTTGAGCTTTACGCAGCAGGGAAAAAGCAAACAGTACAATACACAGAGGTTCAATCTTTTGCGATTGGAAAGCTGACGTATATGTTGGAGTTAAAAAACCATACTGTTGTTATTGTGCCTAAACGCGCATTTACAGATTCTATTGATCAAAATAAGTTTGAAAATAGCTTTAAAAAATAAATTTTTCATCGGTTATAAAAGCAAGGAGCTTTCATGAGTACACATCCTTCAAAAATTGTTTGTGTGGGTCGAAATTATGCAGAACATGCAAAAGAATTAGGAAATGCTATTCCAGATCGCCCGATTTTATTCATGAAACCTCCAAGTAGTTTAGCTTCCTTAGAAAAAGGAATTGATTGGAATAAAGCATTGGGTGAATGTCACTACGAATGTGAAATTTGCGTACAAATTGCTCATCCACTTTCAAAAGAAACTGACATCTCAAAGGCATTAGAAGCCGTAGGTGCAATTACTTTAGGTTTGGATTTGACTCTTCGTGATCTGCAAAGTGATTTAAAAGAAAAAGGGCAGCCTTGGGAGCGAGCAAAAGCATTTGATGGCGCTTGCTTGCTTGCGGAATGGATTGAGATTGATGAAATTGGCGATTTGCAAGAGCTAGAACTTATTCTGATGATCAATGGAGTTGAACGTCAACATGGATTTAGTCGCGATATGCTATTTGATATCGGCGCTTTGTTAGTTGAGATCAATCAATCATTTAGTTTACAAACTGGTGATGTGATTATGACAGGTACTCCAGCAGGTGTAGGGGCATTGAAACCCCATGATAAATTGACAATGAAATTGATTACTCAGACTGGTGAGTATGATTGGGATACTTTTGTTAATGCATAATGCATGATCTTATGGCATTGATTTGAATGAATTAATGCCATTTTTTATATAAAGAATGAAAAATAAAATGAAACTGTGTTTTTTCCTTGTGATCTTATTGATCACAACTATCAGTCATAGCAAGCAGCTTGCTTTAAGTTTTGATGATGGGGTCAATCCTGATCTAAATCCGAATGCACAGCAAATTAATCAAAGAATTCTAGAACAACTTAAACAAAATCATATACGAAGTATTGTTTATCCAAGTGTAATTAAAATCGGTGATTATAAAGGCTTGAGTTTGGTTGCCGCATGGGGAAAGCAAGAGCATAAAATCGGTAACCACAGTGAATTGCATTCCAATTTAAATAAGGAACAGGTCACAACGCAGCAATATATTGATCAAATTTTCAGAGCCGAACAAGTATTTAAACCATTGACTGGTTGGGTTCTCAGATATCGTTATCCGTTTTTGAAAGAAGGTAATACCATAGAAAAAAGAGATGGAGTTGCGCATTATTTACAACAGCAGGGTTATGAATCAGGTGCTGTGAGTATTGATGCTAGTGACTGGTTTTATAATTTAAAATATCTTTCTTATACTAAAAATGGACAAACAGCTGAGTTTGAAAAATTAAAGAATGCTTATATTGATCATTTATTGGATCGAGCAAATTATTATGATCAATAGGCTATACAGACTGTTGGGTATTCTCCAAAGCATGTATTGCTACTTCACGTAAATGCAATCAATGCAGCATTTCTCAATGATGTAGTCGAGGCATTTAAGCTGCATCAGTGGCAATTTATAGATAGTGAAACTGCTTACCAAGATCCGATATATCGATTAAAAACAAATGTTTTGCCAGCAGGGGAAAGTATTGTTTGGTCTTTAGCTAAACAACAAGCCAAGACTCAGCTGCGTTATCCTGCTGAAGATGCGCCATATGTACTTGAGCGACTAAAACGGTTTGGTTTGGAATAAATTTAGCGTCCCTGATAGTATTTTCTAAACTGATCAGGGGTGTAATTCATCCAACGTTTAAACATATAAATAAAGGCTGATGAACTTGCATAACCTAAGTCTAGAGCAATACTTTCAATCGTGTAACCTTGATTTAATAAAGACATTGCTTTCATCACTTTTAAACGTTGTCGCCATTCGTGTAAGGACATCCCGAGTTCTTTTTGACAATGTCTCGCCAATGTTCTTTCAGTCATATTTATCATCGCTGCCAGCTCAGCTAGAGTGCTGTTGTCAGCAGGATGTAAATGTAGGTGATTTAATATTTGAGCTAATGCAGGGTGCTCTGTACTGGGTAAATAACTCCCGATGATTTCGGCATGACTTAAGGTATCAAGTAGAACATGCAATATGCGCAAATATTCCGGATCGTGATCTTTAAAAGCATATTTTTGTATATGTTCAAGTAGTGCTGGCACCAGTGGTGCGGTCAGTAAAATTCCTGCCCGTTGGGGCATTTTTTCACAAAGTGATTCATGAACATAAAGGGTGCAATGCGTTACATCATTTCGATTCACACCACTATGTTGAGTATGTGGCGGTAACCAAATCCCATACGGTGGTGGAGTGAGATAATGTACCTGATCAATATTTACTTCTAAAACACCATCAAAAGCATAGATAAACTCTCCCCAAGCATGCGCATGTTGTGGATAAACCGTTGCAGCAGGTGCATCGCGTATGCTGAGCCACAGAAGTTCAGGTATTTCGTTATAAGCAGGGAGTTCCTGAAAATCTTGAACTCGCTGTGCTGATTTTTTCATAGAAAGAATTGCCTGAAAACACACATATTTTGTCTGTTTTTCACTATATCATTAAAATACGACAGTCTTATAGTGGTTCAATATCGTGTATATGGAGCTTGCTATGGACGAGCGTATAGCCTTAGATCAGACAGCCTCAAGTCTAATGATCGTATTGTGTATGGTTTGGGGGCTACAGCAAGTTATTTTAAAAATGGCAGCTTTAGACATTAGTCCTTTGATGCAAATTGCTTTGCGATCTGGGTTAGCAGCATTACTTTTATTGCCGTTGGTGTTGCTTGATAAAAAAAGTCAATTAATGAATCCCAAGAACGTGAAAGCTGGAGCATTAGTCGCTGTTCTATTTTCTCTAGAATTCTTTTTACTCGCACAAGCACTCCAGTTGACTTCTGCTTCGCATGCAGTTGTTTTGCTTTACACAGCCCCTATCTTTGTGGCGCTAGGTTTACATTGGAAGTTACCATCTGAGCGCCTAACGTTATTGCAATGGACTGGCATTGGTATCGCTTTTATCGGCATTGTGGTGACTTTTATTCGTCCACAACAGATAGGGGTAAATACATTTCAGCAACAGATGTTATGGGGAGATTTATACGCCTTAGCTGCTGCAATTGCTTGGGCGGCCACTACAGTTACGGTACGTTTATCCTCTTTGGCTCAAGCTGCAGTCACTCAAACTTTATTTTATCAGTTGGCTGGTAGCTTTATTCTGTTGCTAGGTTTGGCATTTTTCATGGGACAAGCAGTTGTACAGTGGACACCATTAGTAATGGGGAGTTTAGCTTTTCATACTTTGATCGTGTCTTTTGCTAGTTTTTTAGCATGGTTTTGGTTATTACGAAATTATTTAGCCTCTCGACTGGGAGTGTTTTCATTCCTCACCCCTTTGTTTGGAATCATATTTGGCGTATGGCTGTTAGATGAGAATATAGAAGCAAATTTCATTTTTGGGACGGCATTGGTATTACTTGGAATTTTAGTTGTGAGTTTGCAGGGATGGTTGAGGAAATAAAAAGACCTCCGAAGAGGTCTATTCAATTATTTTTGTTCAAAAATAGTTGAAAGTGGGATGGAGAGTTTTGCTGCTAAGTAGTCATTACTTTCCACTAGCGATGGCCCAAGGCGTTCAATCCATTCATCATCTTCATGAATATTGGCAACATCATGGCGTAATGGCAATGGATACGGTAGAGCTGTAAAAAAGCTCCAAAAATCGACTTGTGCTAGATTTCGTACCAGAACATATTCGTCCGTATCGGTGCGTTTAATCAGATTTTGCTTTTCAAGCTGAAGAATGTAAGAGGGTAAACGACCAAGCTCACCACGACCAATAATATTGAGTAGCTCTTGTTCGCTAACACTTTCACCGATTTGTTGCTTACGGTAAAACAATTCTAAAATATCCAATAACATCAAAATTGGATGGCGCTTTTTTTCTTTACCAGAATGAAAGGCGGTGAGTGCATAACTCACTTCCACACCCAATAAAATGATATTCCAAGACAGATAGATCCAAAGTAGAAAAATAGGAACTGCTGCAAAAGCACCATAAACGATTTCATAGCTGGTGAAATTACTCATGATCCAGCCAAATAAACGTTTTAAAATTTCAAAAACGGTCGCGCTGAAACATGCCGCAATCACAGCTGAAAAAATTGGTACCGTCCGATTGGGGATCGTCCAATATAAAATGAAGAATCCGACAATGGTCAAAATAAAGGAAATGAGCCATAAAATTAATGCACCATCAAGCTGATAACCCGCAAAGTTATTACTTAAAACATTCATTGATGCGACAGTAGATGAAAGTACAAAAGCACTGCCTAGAATGATTGGACCTAAAGAGATAATTGTCCAATAACGCATAAAACCAACAAGACCTGTTCGAGTTTCTTTGACACGCCAGATACGATTGAAAACGGTTTCAATCGAAGACAGCATCAGTACAGTGGTGACAAAAAGAAACAGTACCCCAATCACGGTGAGGTTACTGGATTTTTCGGTAAATGCGTTCAGTGCCTTGTCAAAGGCAATGGTACTTTTTGGTAAAAAATTACTGTAAATCAATTGCTGTAGTTGTTGTCGAGCAGGCTCTAAGGCTTTAATTGAGGAGATAATGACTAAGAAAACGGTCAGCATCGGAACAACTGCAAACAAGGTGGTGTAGGTGAGTCCTCCAGCTTGTTCTCTACAGCGATCAGCTTCGAAACGCCGTAACACAAATACAATAAATTGAAACCATGTTTTTTCTAAAAAAGGCAGATTTTTTAGATAACGATTTAAGATCATGGGTTCTATCCTAGTTATTTTTAATAAAATCCTATGCATACATAGGAATTACTACCGCGAAAAGTATAAAAAATGTCGTATAGTGTTCTTTTTAACAAAATACTTGAAAGCGATGCAACCTTACGTTCTTGTTCTTTATTACAGTAAATATGGTTCAACCAAACAAATGGCACATTTGATTGCTGATGGTGTAGAAGCAACTGGGGTTAGAGCTCGTATCAGAACAGTCCCCAATCTTGCGACTGTTGTGACTCAAGCTGAAGCAAGTATCCCTAGTGAAGGCGATATATATTGTACTTTAGATGATTTAACCCACTGTTCTGGTTTGGCACTGGGTTCACCAACTCGTTTTGGAAATATGGCGAGTGAAATGAAATATTTTTGGGATCAAACGACCAGCTTGTGGTTGAATGGCGCATTACATAATAAACCTGCCTGTGTATTCACCTCTTCTGGTTCGATGCATGGTGGACAGGAAAGTACATTACTAACAATGCTGCCTCCTTTGTTTCATCACGGCATGATCATTTTAGGTCTACCTAATTCAATCCCTGCATTATCAAATACCAAAACAGGTGGAACACCTTATGGGGCGAGTCATGTTAGTGGGCCGCGTCATGATCAGAGTTTAAGCCAAGATGAAAAGCTCTTGTGTGAAGCTCAAGGTAAGCGTTTGGGTGAAGTGGTCAAGGCATTATCGGTTCAATTATAAGTTTTCAAAGTTAATAAAAAGGGAGCATTTGCCACTGCTGTCCCACAAATATCACAAGAAGAACCTCAATTGAAGTTCTTCTTGTTTTCGCCATTTTTTATCAGGCACAAAGAGTGACCTTAAAAGTTTCCTTTCAAATAAATTGACCTGAATAATTCTCAGTAAACGCTGAACACTCCATCCTTCTTGTGCCATGTGTTTAGCGAAGTTCACCAGCAAATAGGCAATTAATGCAATCCATATTTGCGTTTGTATCGCATTGCGGCTTCGACCTAGAAATGACTTCAGTTTTAAATTCTGCTTGATGGCTTTAAAGAATAACTCAATCTTCCAGCGATCTTTATAAATTGCAGCAATGGTGGATGCTGCCAGATGAAAGTTGTTGCTCAGA
>NZ_JAKTID010000037.1:0-14670 GCF_027854795.1 Acinetobacter sp. AOR34_HL
AATTTTACTATTCGCTATGCCTCGTACCATGCTGACAGATCAACACTGGCAAAAGTTGAAAACTATTTTGCGTAATTTATCTATTCATCACAACTCAAATTTACGTAATTTTATTGAAGCTATTCTCTATAGAATTAGAACAGGCTGTCCGTGGCGAGATATTCCTTCCTATTTCGGTCAATCAAACTCTATTTTCAAACGTTTTAATCGTTGGTCAAGCAGCGGTAAGTTGCTTAGATTATTCAAATTATTAGCATCATGCCCCGATATGGAGTGGATTTTTATTGATGGCTCTCACGTACGTGCTCATCAACATTCTGCCGGTATAGCGAATCAATCCATTTCTAAAAGTGTAGGAGGAAACTCCTCAAAAATACATTTGATTGTTGATTCACATGGCAATCCTATTGATTTCATGATTACCGATGGCACTACACATGACATCAAAGTTGCACCTGATTTAATAGCAACATTAGATTTAAAAGAGACAGAAGTGGTATGCGCAGATAAAGGCTATGATTCAGAACCACTGCGTGAGCAGATCAGAAAAACAGGAACAAAAGCGAATATACCAAAGAAAATAAATAGCCAATCGAACAATGATCATATGGACTGGTATTTATATAAAATCAGGCATTTAGTTGAAAATATGTTTTGTAGATTAAAACAATTTAGAGGGATAGCTACTCGATATGACAAGCTCAAAAGAAATTATCAAAGTGCTGTTGCCTTAGCCTGTATATTTTTATGGCTACCTTTATAGGTTTAATTATGAACAGTAAATGTCAACAGACCCTAATATTCTGAGTTTTTAAGATAATCAAAATGCTTATGCAAAAGTTTTTATAAAGTTTTAGATGCTAAACATCATGGTTTTGCTTGCGATAACTCGGCTATTTATAGTTGTTTTAGAACAATACTTGTTCACCAGTTGTTAGCTTTAGTAAATGGGCTTAACCTCATCAAACTTTTTATAACTATCTAATAAAAAACCCAGTGATCAAACACTGGGTTTTTTTAAATAGAATCGAAAATTACAAACCTGATTCATACTCTGTATTTGAGAGTAATTTTTCAACATCAGCCATATTGTCTGGTTTGATTTTGTAAATCCAACCTTTTCCATATGGCTCTTCATTGACAAAGTCAGGATCATCTTCAAGTGCAGTATTTACTTCAACCACAGTTCCTGAAATAGGAGCATGGATGTCAGAAGCTGTTTTTACAGATTCAACAATTCCAGCTTGTTCAGTAGCCGTAACTTGGCTGCCAACTTCTGGAGTTTCTACATATACTAAATCACCTAACTCATCTTGAGCGTGATCAGTAATACCTGTAACAACAAGGTCACCCTCGATTCTTACCCATTCATGCGTGCGCGCATATTTCAAATCTTCTGGATGATTCATGACAACTCCTTAAAAATCTGTCTCATCATTTTTGTTTGGCTTTATACAGGTTTTTCAATAAAAACAAAAGCATCAATAAATGATGCACTGAAAATATTACAAATATGGGTCTTTGCGCCAGTTACTCGGACTACGACCACTCCAGCGTTTGAATGCACGACTGAAGTTAGCGACATCAGAATAACCTAATTCATCTGCAATTTGTTCCAAACTGTAATCTGTTCGGGAGAGCAGAGAAGTCGCATGACGATATCGAACTTCATCGACTAGTGTTGAAAAAGATGTTCCTTCAGCAGCTAATTGTCGTTTGAGGGTACGGTCAGACATATGAAGGCGTTCTGCAACACTCTCAATACTTAAATAGTGTTGCTCAGAATTGGTTAAAATATCACGAACACGCATCGCTAGACGACGACGCTCACCCAATGCTGATAATTCAGATTCACATTGGTTAATTGCGATTTGGCTTGCGATTGGATCAGCATTCACCATTTTTAAACCAAGATATTTTTTATCAAAACTCGATATTAAATGTGGCTGGTTAAAACGGATCGTACTATTCAACTTGTCTTTGTATTTATCAAAACCTTCGGGTTCTGGAAAATCTAGATCCACTTCACTTTGAAGATCTTCAATACCAGTTAATGCCTTTGCCATGGTCATGATGCCAATCGTCAGCCCTAGAATAATCTCCGTTCTGAGTGGCTCTACATCAATATCACATTGCAGTTGTAGGGTGGCTTTGGGACCAAAAGTCGAGAAATAAAGTTGTAAAAAAGGTAAGCGTAATTGGATGAAACGACTCGCAAGGGCTATCGCATCAGTAATTTCATGTGCGGTCATAATGGCATAGCCAATAAAACCGTGAATTGAAATACGCATCTGTGTGCCTAAGTGAAAGCCAAGTGTACTTTCACCTGTCAGGCGTAATGCATGTTTTACTAATTCGTTTGCTACAGGTGTTGGAATTCTATAGTTAGGATCTGCTAGAAGTTCGCTAGTCAAATGAAATGGAGCAAATAAAGTTTCATCGTTGTATCCCCAACGTGAAACGACATCTAATAGCAATAAGCCGTAAACGCCTGGTATTCCTTGATCTTGACGAGTTGAGGTTGTTTTCATGTGCTTTCCGTGGCGCTCATCAATTTTTGCCCATATCTTTTAAACATCTAGGTCTCGAACATATTTGCATGAAATAAAAGATTGAATCATAAAAATTGTTGGACAAGAGAGTCACCAAATGTTCAAAAATCAAGAAGGTTTTCTAAAAACCATAATTTTGGTATTAGATATTAATAACACATCACCGTGTTGGTTCAAAGCCTGTGTTACGTAGCTGACGATACCACGATCATTTTTAGTTTTTGATGGCACAATTGCAGTAATTTCAACTTCCACATGGATTTTATCGCCAACCCGTGTTGGCCTTGGCCAACGTAAACTTGACTCTGAACCCAGTAAACCGCCTGCAATAGGGAAACACTCAGTCCAAAGACGCATCGTTACGGCTGATGTATGCCAACCACTTGCAGCTAAGCCTTGAAAAATTGGATGTTGAGCTGCTGCTTGTTCATTGAGATGAAAGGGTTGAGGGTCGTATTGACTTGCAAACTGTTTAACTTCTTCAAGTGTCATTTCATACTCACGACTGATGAAACGATCTCCAATTTTCAAATCTTCTAAATACAACATTATTCTTTATCCTGCTGAGTTACTCGTTGCTCAACAAGAAAACCGCCTGTTTGACGTTTCCATAGTTGGGCATACAAGCCATCATTTGCAATGAGTTGCTCATGTGTGCCTTGCTCGACAATTTTGCCTTGATCAAGAACAATGAGACGATCCATTTGTGCAATAGTAGATAATCGATGTGCAATTGCAATAACCGTTTTGCCTACCATCAAGTCATTTAAACTGCTTTGAATTGCGGCTTCAACTTCAGAATCTAACGCGCTGGTTGCTTCATCAAGTATCAAAATAGGGGCATCTTTGAGGAAAACTCTCGATATTGCAATACGTTGGCGTTGTCCACCTGATAGTTTGACACCACGTTCACCCACATATGCATCGAAGCCTACACGACCTTTTTGATCACTTAGTTGAGGAATAAACTCATCAGCCTTTGCTTTTTTAACTGCTTGATATACTTCATCAAGGGTAGCGTTTGGTCGACCATATTTAATATTTTCCGCAACAGTGCGATGTAGTAGAGAGGTGTCTTGGGTGACCAGTGCGATATTTGCACGGAGACTATCTTGAGTCACTTGATGGATATCTTGACCATCGATAAGAATACGACCCTGATGAATCGAATAAAAATGTAGAAGCAGTTGGATTAACGTTGATTTTCCTGCTCCTGATCGACCTACAATGCCAATTTTCTCACCAGGTTTGATGGTTAGATTAAAGTGATCAATAACGTTTTTGTCGTTATAAGCAAAACTGACATTTTCAAAACTAATTTCACCATGAGGGACTTTGAGTTCAGTGGCATCAGGTTTGTCTTGAATCTCGATTGGCTTACCTAGGGTTTTCATACCATCTTGAATCGTACCTACATTCTCAAAAAGCATGGTGACATGCCACATGATAAACTCAGCTAAGCTATCAAGTTTAAGTACCATTGCGGTTGTGGCCGCGATTACGCCTAGTGCAGCTTGGCCTTCGGTCCAAAGCCAAACAGATGTACCAATAACACTAATAAAGAGAAATGCGCTAAGAAGACGAATACAGATTTGATATTTGACAGCCAATCGCATTTGCTTATAAACAGTCACCATGAATTCTTTCATGGATTCTTTTGCATATTGGCTTTCACGACCAGCATGTGCAAACAATTTCACTGTTTGAATATTGGTGTATGCATCAGTAACACGTCCTGTCATCACAGCTCGTGCATCGGCTTGCTCTTGAGAGACGCGACCTAGTCGAGGAATAAAGTAGCTCGCAATACCGATAAACAATGCTAACCATAAGAGTAATGGAACAATGAGTAAAGGCGAGATTGAGCCAAGTACAAGACTAATCGTAATGAAATAGATAAGTACATAGACCAACATGTCGCCTAAAATCATCCAAAATTCACGTACAGCTAAAGCTGTTTGCATAACTTTGGCAGAGAGTCGACCTGCAAAATCAGTATGGAAGAAATCTAAACTTTGTTGTAATAGTAAATTGTGAAAGCGCCAACGCATCCGCATTGGGAAATTACTAAATAAAACCTGATGTTTAATAATTGATTGAATACTTACAAAAAATATATTCGCAAATAAAATGCTAATAAGGATAGTCAGATTCTGTTGATTCGTTGCTAAAAAGGTATCTGGTTGACTTTTACTGAGCCAATCAACTAGTTTTCCGATATATGAAAAAAATAAAGCTTCAAAACAAGCAGCAGCTGCAGCACATAAAATCAGTAAAAATAAAAAAGGTCGAACGCCCTCGGTGGCTTGCCAAACAAAAGCAAAAAAAGTGGTTGGTAATGGTTTGTTTAAGTCTTTTGTTGGATAAGGATCAACTAATTTCTCAAACCATTGCAACATCTAAACTTTCCCCTTGGTCCAAAGTACTAACTTAACTTCAACCTGTAGCATATCAGAAAAAATGTATAGAAAATCACAAAAGGTAAAAATGATAACCAATGGTAAAAATTGATAAAATTATAGCCCGTAATTAAGTGAAACTAAATTTACCATTGCAAGGGAGGAAAGATAATTTAAAGTCTACTTTAAATTATCTTTTTTGTTTTGATCTAAACTTAAATCTTAACTGACTTTTGAGCGATGGTCTTGTTGCTCAAAGAACTTGACGGCAGGAGATTGAGCCATATATGCCAATGCTTGTTCTGTATTGCCTTCATCGACAGGATTAAACTTCGGCGAAACCCAGCGAAGCGTTGCTTTCCACAAATATTTAATCGTAGGAAGATGGTCTGTTTGAGTTGCAGTTTTTTCAAACTCTAGAATGAAATTAAAGAAACTTTGGCGAATGAGCTTTTGCATTTTCTCATTCTCTAAATCTTGAGTTGCTAAACCACGGGCAAAATCAGCAAGTAGATAAATGAACAGAGGAAAGATCACCATCATGATCGCTTGACGAGATAGATAGAAGCCAAATTTATTTTTTACAAGATGCTCAAATAAATCATAGGCTACACAACGATGTTCTACTTCTTCAGCTAGATGCCAACGAAACAAATCAGCCATAGTTGGGTGTGCTGAATCCCAAGACTTACTTTCTAGTGTCCATTGACCAATAGTTCCAGTGAAATGTTCAATCGCAGCGATAATACCAACACGGAATAATAACCAATATTCTTCAAGCGCTTTATTTCTAAGTATTGGAAGTCCCGAAGGCTTATCATCTAAAAGTATATTAAATAAGAAGTGGGCACGATTTAGTTGATCTTGAACGTCGTAGCCATTTTCCCTTAAAAAATCTTGTACATTTTCATGAGCGCGAGCATGAGTAGCTTCTTGGCGAATAAATCCAATAACATCTTCTTTTAATTTTTCATCTGTTATGAGAGGGATGGTTTTATTAAATACGCGACAAAACCAAAATTCACCAGCAGGTAAAAGCATGTTGATTCCATTTGCCACATGAGAACAGAGTGGATCGTTTTTCATCCAGCACACTGAAGATTCTGAGAAGTCGAAATGCACTTTTCTTGCTTTGATTTGGTGGCTTTCTAAAATCATATATGTCACCCAAATGAAATTACGAATTATTTTGATGCATCATTTTTAGCATTGCATCAAGTTGCATTCCATGTGCTTTGAGGACGAATAAGCATCATTTCCTAGTGTCTAATGATAAAAATAGGCAGCCAAGTAGATGGATCAACTCAAAATCAAGATTTTATTGAATCTAACTTTTGTTTTATTAAAACTATGCGATAAAAAACCAAAATTGATTCATCAGAGGGGTATATACTGAGAGTGAAATACAAAAACTGAATAGGATAAAGAATATGTTGTTAAAGTTTACGGTTCGATTTGTCGCTGTTTTATTTTCAGTCTTAATTATTACAGCACTTTCAATTCACTTTTTCTTTTCCGAGAAAATCGTTACGGATTTATGGATTATTGTCGTTCCTGTAATTTTAGGTATACCTATGCTCACAGCAATTACGCTTACTAAAGATGAAGAGTTAAATGTGTCTTAGTTTAAAAGAGCTTAAACTGACTTTAAAATACTTAATAGCCCGAGAGGTATAGTTACTACACCTTTCAGGCTATTTTTATATGGGTACCTTAAACTATTTGCTCAACGTTATTTGTATTTTGATGATTCAAAGCTTGAAAATCATGTCCTGATGGAGCTTGATAAATTCTCAGTCCAAACTCTGGGATAATTGCAATTAAGTGATCAAAAATATCAGATTGGATTGCCTCATAAGAAGCCCATGCAATTGTATTGGTGAATGCATAAATTTCTAAAGGTAGTCCTTCGCTTGTAGGTTGTAACTGACGCACCAGAATAGTTTGATGCTGCGCGATACCTTGATGTTGACGTAAGTAAAATTCAACATATGCTCTAAATGTACCAACATTAGTCAAACGTCGCTTGTTGTATTGCGATTGATTGCTGAGTTGTTGGTTAAACTCATCAATTTCAGACTGTTTTGCATCTAAATATTGATCTAATAATAAAAACTCTTTTAACTTCTGTTGTTCTGTATCTGTCATAAAGTGAACAGTGCTTTGATCAAGAAAAATCGAACGCTTTATGCGACGACAACCCGAGTTACTCATCCCGCGCCAGTTTCTAAATGTATCAGTCACAAGTTTGTTGGTTGGGATGGTTGTAAATGTCTTATCAAAGTTTTGTACCGTCACAGTATGTAATGACATATCAATTACGTCACCATCCGCGTTTAGCGATGGCATTTCTATCCAGTCACCAATGCGCACCATGTCATAAGAAGATATTTGAATACTTGCAACTAACGACAGAATCGTGTTTTGGAAAACTAACATTAACACCGCTGCCATCGCACCAAATCCAGCCAATAAAGTAAATACATCTTTTTTAAGGAAGGTGCCTAGGATCATCAGACCACAAACGACAAATAGGATTAACTTGATGAGTTGAAGATAACCTTTGATGGGTTTGTTTCTGGATTTTGGGTTACGTTGATAAAGTAAGTTAAAAATATTGAGTGCTTCACTAACCGTTAAGGCTAGAGTCAGGAAAATAAATGCCTGAGCACCCATTTGTACAAATGTAATCACTTTGGCTGGGAGATGCGGAATGGTCGTAATACCATTCATAATCACAATAGCAGGGACGATATTTGCAAAGCGACGAGTAATACTGTGTTGCGCAAAGATTGATTGATTTGGTGATTTTAATTTGGTGATTAAATGTCTAATACCACGAACGATAATTCTTTTAGCAATAAAGTTTGCCAAAGCGGCAAAGAAAATCAGAATTGATAAAGCGACTAACATTTCTAGCCAAGGGTATTGGCTCAATTCAGTTCGAATATCGCTAATAAAATTAAAATAATTCAAAATAAAAACACCTTAAAATTCTTTAATGCGAGAATTGTAAGGTGTTGAATTGAATTCTGATAATTTGCTGACAGTTTATATACGAACTGTAAGGTGTTATTACATTCAATTACCACATCAGATCATCAGGGATCACATATGCTGCGTAAGGATCTTCTTCATCTGTAGTTTGGTCATTTTTCTCATCTTTATTATTAACCAAAATGAAGCCTTGCATTTTTTGATCAATTTTCTCGGCTAAAGCCTTTGGTAGATATGCGTATTGTTCCTGATCTTTTGCGACAACAAGAGAACCTGATACCAGCGCATTATAAATTTGTTGATTGATGTAAACTTTTTTGATCTTGTTCTCATCAATAAATTGATAAGCAATATCACCCTCTGTATTTTCAACTTTATGTTGTTTGATCATTTGAATGATCGAGGCTTTCAACGCTTTTTCTTCAAGAATTTTTTGCTTTTCTAAATTTAATGCCTGATCTTTTGCTAATTTCTCTTGTTTTGCACGATCAATTTCAGCTTTTAATTCAGCATCATCATTTTGTCCAGTGCGCTGTTCGTGCTGAGCCTGTTTGGTTAGTTTCTTCGCTTTTTTATTATCAACTAAGCCCGCTTTAAGCAATTGAGCTTGTAATGCATTTTTTACCATAATTCAATCCAAATCTGAGTGTGATGAAGAGCGAAAATAAACGATCCAATAGGTCATACTTAATGCAAGACTCAGTCCTGCAGGTATGAGAAAAGTTTGTAATTTTAAATAAGGATAAAGCAAACTGGCAATCAATCCACCCACTAAAAAACCCGTAAAAATTAGAAAATGTAAAAAAATACGCCTATTTTCAATTTTTAAACCTCGAACTTTGTAGCCAATTGTCAAACCAATATCTGTCAAAACTCCAGACAGATGTGTGGTGCGAATGATTGCTCCTTTGTAATGGCTAACCATTGCATTTTGAACACCCATTGCAACGCAAGCCCAAAGAAGACCATAATGAGGGAAGTAAGGGAGGAGCAGCCATGTGAGGAATAAAAATACAGCAACAAGACTGAGCGGAAATCCATAATGGTGACCAAAAGTCACATTACTATTTCCTAAAATCAGTCCACTATAAAAGGAACCAATAACGAAACAAATAACGACTAAAGCTAAGTAAATAAAGTGGTCAGGTTGCCAGTCCAGTAAGCTCATTGCAAGCATACTGACATTTCCAGTCATATGAGAAACAGATTGATGAAGAACAGTAAATAAACCTAAAACGTTTACCATTCCTGCATTCAATGCCAATAAAAAAGCACCGATTTGAATCCAGTTTGGTAAACGTTGTAAAGGCATAATAACCTACGATTATTGACGGTTACGAAAATCTACTGCAGCAGTGAATAAAACATCAGTTGATGAGTTTAATGCAGTTTCAGTTGAGTCCTGCAAAACACTAATAATCATACCAATAGCAACCACTTGCATTGCGACTTCTGATGATATACCAAATAGGCTACATGCAACAGGGATTAGCAATAAAGAACCACCAGCAACACCAGATGCACCACAAGCGGATACTGTGGCAACAACTGATAAAATAAGCATTGTGCTTAAATCAACGTGAATACCTAGTGTATGTACAGCGGCTAATGTTAATACTGTGATAGTTACAGCTGCACCCGCCATATTTACCGTAGCGCCTAAAGGAATCGAAACACTCGCAGTTGCTTCATTGACACCCAAACGATGAGCTAAATCTAAATTCACAGGAATATTCGCTGCTGAGCTGCGCGTGAAAAAAGCAGTAATACCACTTTCTTTCAAACATTTGAAAACTAATGGATAAGGATTCGAGCGCATTGTAATTCCAACAAGAATTGGATTAATTACAAGAGCAACGAAGAACATCGTACCAAGAAGTACCATAAGTAAATGGGCATAACTTGAAAGAGTAGCCAAACCTGCATCAGCAAAAGTAACAGCGACTAAACCGAAAATACCGATTGGAGCAAATCCAATAACAACATGAATGATTTTATTGACCGCATCTGCAACATCTGTAAGTACTTTTTTGGTTGTATCAGAACTATGACGCAATGCGATGCCTAAACCAATTGCCCAAGCTAAAATTCCAATGAAGTTTGCTTCACTAATTGCTTGTACTGGGTTTGCAATAAAGCTTAAAAGAAGATTTTTTAAGATTTCAGCTAAACTACCAGGTGCTTGTAGTTCTGATTGTGTAGTTAGATGAAGAAACAACTGACTCGGGAAAACAATACTTGCAATCACTGCACTAAATGCAGCGAGTAGCATACCGACTACATAGAGGGTCATGACAGGTTTTAAGTTTGAATGCTGTCCAACTTTAAAATTCGCAATTGAAGATAACACAAGCACGAAAACTAAAATGGGTGCAACAGACTTCAAAGCTTTAATAAACAATTCACCCAATAAACTTAAATAAGGTGTAAAGTTAGGAAACAGCATTGCCACGCCAATTCCTAAAAAGATAGCGATAATAATTTTGGTAACTAAACTTAAGCGAGACAGTACACTAAACATATAAAGGCCTTACAAACCCATGTGCGGTTTAAGGTTAAACAAGCGCCGTATTCTATACCTAAGCACCATGAATATTAAAATTTTTTTTGATGATGAATTAATTAAAAAATTGCGTAAAAATTAACATAATGTTTTTGCAAATGTTTTATCAGAAAGCATTTTATCTTTTTGCATAAAAAAACAGCATTTATCACTGTCCTCTTAATTTTTTTCAATAGGAGATATGCTTTGAACTGCCTGATAATGCGAAAGAAAAATTTCACCTGTTAATTCATCCACGAGCTTTGATTTTCTTAAACGATCCATCACAGGACTCTTCACTTCAGACAGGTGTAGTTTAATATTAAGACGCGCGAGTTCCTTATTTAACTCTTCCAACATTTCTAATGCACTAAGATCGATGTTGCTGATGCTTGAGCAATTTATAATCACATGTCGGATTTCTGCATTTTGACTAAGTTCAGTAATCACATAGCCTTTTAATACGTGTGCATTTAAGAAGCTTAGGTTTTCATCAATACGAAAAGAGGCAATAGTCGGAACAGTAATGACATCATAGCGTGATACATTTCTAAAGTGTTGAGTTCCTTCTATCAGACCGATCACAGCTATATGTGGACGGCTGACACGCCATAGCAACATGATAAAAGTAAGACCAATACCAATAATCAGACCTGTAGAAATATCAATAAATGTTACACCGAGGAAGGTTATTAACATCGCAAAACCATCTGCCTTTGAATATTTCCATGTTTCGATAAAGGGAGCGATAGTGATGAGTTTCCAAATGGAGACTAAAATTGTAGCGGCTAATACAGTTAGGGGAAGAGTTTCAAAGATACCTGTAAAATACAAGCAGACTAAAATCATAGTGAGAGAGGAGAGGATGCCTGAAATCGGTGTTTTTGCACCTGCATCACTATTTACCACAGTGCGTGACAAGCTACCTGAAACCGCAAAGCCATTATTAATACTTGCTGCGATGTTTGCGAATCCTAAAGCAATGAGTTCTTGACTACTATTTAAGTCATCACGTTTCTGTAGAGCAGTGGCCTGAGCGATTGCAAGAGATTCTACAAAGCTGATCATGGCAATCATAAACGCGTTAGGTAAGAGCTTAAAAGCAAGCTCAGAACCCCATGACGGAAAATAAAAATGTGGTAAACCACTCGGGATAGTGCCGACGGTTTTTAAACTATTTTGTTCCAGATCAAATATTGCCACGATAATGATTGATGAGATAACAACGATTAATGGGATAATTCGAGCCAGGAAAACTGAGTGCACAAATTTTGGTAAAAGCACTAAAATTAATATGGCGGCACAACTGAAAATTAAACTGATTAAGCTAAGTTCTTGTATATGTTTGACTAAGCTAGAAATAAATTCAGGAATATTATTTGACTGAAGAGGTATATCTAATAAAAACTTAAGTTGCCCGAGAGCAATCAGTAATGCAGAAGCAATGATAAAACTTTGAATAACTGGATGGCTAATCAATTGTATTAAAAAACCAAAGCGCAATAATCCTAGAACTAGCGAGATCACACCTACCATTATGGTCAATAGATAAGCCGCTTCGATATATTGTTGACTGCCGACAGGGAATAAAGGGTTTAGTGTTGCAAAGACCATCATCGAAATGATTGCAACAGGACCAATCGATAGCGTAGTGCTACTGCCAGTGAAGGCATAAACAATCATTGGCAATATGCTTGCATAAATACCCATAACAGGTGGCAAACCAGCAAGCATCGCATAAGCCATACCTTGAGGTACTAACATTGCGAGAACGATAAAAGCAGCAATCAAATCGGATTTAAAGCTCGATATTTGATACGTTTTTAGCCATTTAAAAGCTGGAAAAAGAGTGCTTATACTCAAATCTATTTTTTTCATGCATATCAAAGTTTATATCGTTATAACGATATTATGCAGGAGAAGCCAATAGCTTAAAATTTAAATCTAACTTTATGAACGTTAAATATTTGGACAGTAGTTCTCATACAATGTTGTTAACACAACTTGTAACTTAGGATCACTAATGGAGTAGAAAATTTGCTTTCCTTCACGACGTGTTGAGACAACTTTGCTTTTTCTTAGCATCATCAGCTGCTGAGATAAGGTCGGCTGGAAAATCTGAGTTTGTTCTTCAATCTGAGATACATTTAACTCTTGTTTAGCTAAATGGCACAAAATAATTAGACGATCTGTGTTTGCTAGAGATTTAAGCACATTTACTATTGAACTTGCTGATTCTCTCATTGCTTCAATCTCAAGACTTGTTTGCATATTCACCTCATCTAACTGCACTAAAGTTTAGTATAAAATGACTAAAAGGTAAAAATGTAGTAAAAGTGGATAAATGCAATGGTTTTTAGTGAAGATGTATATAAGAAAAAATGATAAGTGAACTCAATTTTAATCGCGAGTTGGTAATTTTACGGAAAGAAGAGATTTAGTTTACTTTTCTTGTTTTTTGATTGTGATTGGAAAAACTGATTTTCTTTTAAATAAACTAAACAATAAAAATATGTAATTAATTTAAATAAAGAATATAAAAAATTTAAAAAAAAGATTGCGAAAGTTACTTATAGGTGTATACTTTTAAACAAGACAGAATGATCTGTCTGCATAAAAAGGATCGGGATGTGCAATTTGTACGACCGCCAGAGGGTAATAATATTTATTATTCTTTCCGACTCAGACGCAAGCGTGAGATATTCTAATAACTATAAATCACGCTTTACTTTTTTCTTCTCTTTTACTCATTTTTTATAAAAAGCGCTGACTTAAGGCAACGCTTTTTCGAAAGCAATTAAATGCTCAACTCGCATCCAATATTCATCCATATCAACAGAATGTCTATTAATATGTGCTTGAATGGTCATCCCATCCAAGATACTTACGATTAATGTCGCAAGATGAGATGGGTTTCGGATACCAATATTGGTCAGCAAACCTTGAACAAGTGTGGTTAACCAAATTTTGTATTTTGTTGCTGGTTCTAATGTTGATGGGTAAATCTTAATCACTTCTTCCAAAGCTTTCTGAAACATACAGCCATTAAAATCTTCACTGTTGAACCAAGCTTCATACCATTTAAAAATAGTTTTGAGTTGACTCATGTAATCATTTGGATCACAAGCGGATAGTGAGGCATTTAATGATGTTTGCAAATTGATATTACGTTGCTGTAGGCATTCTTCGATTAATTTTTCCTTTGATGGGAAGTATTTATAGAATGTCATTTTGGCTACGCCAGATTCACTAATAATACGATCAACCCCAATCGAATTATAGCTATGCGAATTAAAGAGTTTTAAAGCAGTGTTAATAATATCTTCTTTTTTTGACATACATAGCCTCAAGTTTGCTCATTGCCACACAGAGCATTGTTTTTGCGTCCTGTTATGCAATTTTGGCAGGAATTTTACATGGTATTGGTCAATTATCATAGGGAAAAATGGCTTTATTTATTTAACTGTTTTTTTAATTAACAACTGTAAATATATGATAAAAATAAGGAGTTGAAAATATGGAAATATTTATAATAATCAAATTATTGCATATATTTCTTTTTTTTAATTTTTATATTTTAGACTTCTTGCAAAAATCAAAAAACGGTCAACGTTTTGTTTGTTTTTTATCCAGATTAAAAAGTCATGTTCTACTATCATCAGTACATGAAATATGAAAAAGTAAAGATGCTATCAAATAGTCAGTTTAAACGACTGATTGGAATACAACCCTCAACCTTTTTAGAAATGCTTGAAGTATTAGAGTCAAGCCAAGTCAATACTCAACGAGGTAGACCTTCGAGTCTTTCACTTGAAGACCAACTGTTAATGACGCTAAGTTATTGGCGTGAATATCGCACGCTCTTTCATGTTGCTATGAGTTATGGAATCCACGAATCAACTGCGTCCAGAATTATTCATAAAATAGAAAATATTTTAATAAAATCTGATAAATTTCATTTACCTAAGAAACTACCGCATGGTGCAGGGATAGATTGGAATGTTGTTATTGTCGATGCAACTGAAATGACAATTGAGCGTCCCAAAAAAACAGAAAAGATTCTACAGCGGTAAGAAAAAACGACATACGATCAAAGCTCAACTCATCATTCATTATGAAACGATGCAGATTATTTCATTAGGTCTTACACATGGGAGTACACATGATTTCCAGTTGTTTA
>NZ_JAKTID010000038.1:0-8515 GCF_027854795.1 Acinetobacter sp. AOR34_HL
AATTTTACTATTCGCTATGCCTCGTACCATGCTGACAGATCAACACTGGCAAAAGTTGAAAACTATTTTGCGTAATTTATCTATTCATCACAACTCAAATTTACGTAATTTTATTGAAGCTATTCTCTATAGAATTAGAACAGGCTGTCCGTGGCGAGATATTCCTTCCTATTTCGGTCAATCAAACTCTATTTTCAAACGTTTTAATCGTTGGTCAAGCAGCGGTAAGTTGCTTAGATTATTCAAATTATTAGCATCATGCCCCGATATGGAGTGGATTTTTATTGATGGCTCTCACGTACGTGCTCATCAACATTCTGCCGGTATAGCGAATCAATCCATTTCTAAAAGTGTAGGAGGAAACTCCTCAAAAATACATTTGATTGTTGATTCACATGGCAATCCTATTGATTTCATGATTACCGATGGCACTACACATGACATCAAAGTTGCACCTGATTTAATAGCAACATTAGATTTAAAAGAGACAGAAGTGGTATGCGCAGATAAAGGCTATGATTCAGAACCACTGCGTGAGCAGATCAGAAAAACAGGAACAAAAGCGAATATACCAAAGAAAATAAATAGCCAATCGAACAATGATCATATGGACTGGTATTTATATAAAATCAGGCATTTAGTTGAAAATATGTTTTGTAGATTAAAACAATTTAGAGGGATAGCTACTCGATATGACAAGCTCAAAAGAAATTATCAAAGTGCTGTTGCCTTAGCCTGTATATTTTTATGGCTACCTTTATAGGTTTAATTATGAACAGTAAATGTCAACAGACCCTAATTAAGCATCTTTTTATTTAGACACTTAGCCCCGAAACTCTTAGGAGCTAAGTCATATATATGCCTATTTAGCTAAAAGTAAATGCAACATGTGCGTTGCTATCGTATGTCGAATATGATCAGGACGCTGATAAAAATAGCGCTCACTTAGACCATCACCTGATAAATCCTCTATAACTTGATAGCCAATTTCATTTACAGCTTGATGCAAATTTTTCGGTCGAAACTGACCTTTTAATGGTTCTTTTAAGAAACGGGTAAATTGTGAAACAAATAAACTTCCGAAACGTTCAACACCATTCAACTTACGATAGTCAATTGAATAATCTAAAACCACTTCACTTCCCTCGCTAGCGATTTGAGCAATACTCGATAAAGTATGTAGTGTGGTCTGTGGTTCAAGATAGTGTGTTGTACCCAACCAAGAAAAAAATGCTTTTCCATCTTGTTGAAATGAACTTCTTGCCAAAGCATCTGCAATCGACTCTTTTTCAAAATCAATTGATACAAACTCAACATTAACTGGAATGTCACCAAATTCTTTGAGTTTCAACTGTTTTGCCGCTTGGGTATCAGGATGATCAACTTCAAAAATTTTTAGATTAGGATAGCGCTGTGCTTGTCTCAACGTGAACGAATCTAAACCTGCACCCACCAAGACATATTGCTGAGTTCCTTGCTGAATCGCTTGCTGCAATAAGTCTTCTGCATAACGCGAACGACCAACAACTTGCCCTGTCAGTAAACCTAAAGTTCGGTTAAATACAGTTGAGTTCATCACTTTAACAGTAAGCGATGTTTTCAATAATTTTTGCCAACCTTTACTGGTTAGCTCAAATGCAAATGGGTCAGAAAAAACTGGATTTTGAGCATTTTGAAAATGATTCGCACGTAAAGCCGCAGCCGCCTCAGCCGTTCGGCTTGATTGTCCATCTTTCATATTTATTTCTATCTTGCAAAAAATAAGCAGCAAACTCCATCCTAAGATAAAATTTACTGCCCTAATATCACTCGACTAAGAAATTAGTTGGTCTTTTCAGTTTGATACGTCACTTGGTAATCATTTAAATCCATCTGTTTTAAACGTTGCTTTAACTTTTTCAACGACCAAGGCCAAGCAGCAAAGTTTCGACCATTTGCATCTAAATAGTAGCTCTTACATCCACCAGCATTGAAAACAGTTGTTTTAAGATGCTTTTGTACTAACTCATTGTGCTTTTTAATCACTTCAGGTTTGATGTTTAACTTGGCAATACCTTGATCTCTAATTTTCAATAAACCATCAACGATATAATCAAGTTGAGCTTCTGCTAGACCAATAAAAGAGTCATATACCAGAACGTTCGGACCCAAAACCAAGAAAGCATTTGGTACGTTTTCAATGCTTGTACCTAAATACGCTTCTGGAGAACTGCTTTTCCAAAGGTCATTTAAAATCTCACCTTTTTCATTCGCAACACGCTTGCCAATCGGTGGATGAGAGACTTCAAAACCTGTACCCCAAATGATCACATCAACTTCATGACGCTCACCATTTACAGCAACAACTGTATTACCTTCAACCTTGACTAAACCATGAGGGATGAGTTTAGTATTTGGTTGCTGTAAAGCTGGATAATAGTTGTTAGCGAACAATAAACGCTTACAACCAATGGTGAAGTTTGGCGTTACATTTTTACGTAACTCTGCGTCTTCAATTTGGAAACGTAAAATCAATTTAGCCAACTCACCGACTGGCTTTAACACAGCAGGATTACGTAAACCAAAGTTAATTGCATTCAATGATTGAGCAACTGCTTGGCGCCAAGTTTTTTGAATTAATGGATATTTCTCGATTAATTTTTTACTTACATCGCCTAAATCCGTATCAGGTTTTGGAACAACCCACGGCGCAGTACGCTGGAATACATATAATTCTTTAGCTTTTGGTTGAATTTGTGGCACAAACTGAATTGCTGATGCGCCCGTTCCAATGACCGCAATACGTTTACCAGTCAAATCATAATCATGATTCCATCTTGCTGAATGGAACATTTCGCCAGTAAAGGTCTCTAGACCATCTAATTTTGGAATTTGAGCTTCTGTAATTGGGCCTGTTGCGAAAATCGCTGAGCGTGACAAGAATTGCCCTTTATTGGTATCCATCACCCATAAATTACGCTCATTATCCCATTTTGCACTGAGTAACTCTGTACCAAATTCAATTTTTGAACTCACGCCAAAATTCTCACTTACTTCTTCTAAGTAGTTCAAAATTTCAGGTTGACGAGCGAATAAGTGACTCCACTTTGCACTTGGTGCAAATGAGTATGAATACAAAGCTGACGGTACGTCACAACCACAGCCTGGATAAGTGTTTTCGCGCCAAGTACCACCAACGCGTGTTGCCTTTTCTATGATCTTGTAGTTGCTATAACCAACTTGATCAAGACGGATTGCTGTTGCAATACCTGAAATCCCTGCGCCTACGATAAACGTATCGTAAATATGCTGAGGGAGGGCTTTTTTGTCAGCAGAATTTAATTTTTTTGCTTGAGCTGTCATTCAAAATATCCTTTCATTTATTTAACTGAAATAAACATTAATTAACCTAAAAAAAGCTTATCTCAGTAATTAAAATCTTTTCCTAAACAGGTTTTATTTCATTAATCGGTATGATGTACCCAAGAATTTTGCATATAAATTCGGAGCAGTACGCTTCATTAACCAGAATAGTTTTGCGTCAATCTGAGGGATGGTATAAAGCTGATCTTTATCCAAACGGTCTAATGTCAGCTTGGCAACTTTGTCACTGGTCGTGAAGGCCAAGTTTGTCAGTGCATAGTCCAAGATACCCTTGTGCGGTACTTTTCCGTTTTTGATGATATTGGTCGGCACCAATGTTGGACATAACACATTGACTTTGATGTTATGTTTTCTCAATTCAGCTGAAAGCGTTTCAGACAAAGCACGTACACCAGCTTTAGTCACGTTATACGCTGTCATTTCAGGTGCCGCAGTATAAGACGCTGCTGAAGCAACATTGATAATTGCACCGCGACCAAGTTGTTTAAACTTTGGTACGAAATAGTGACAACCATGAATCACGCCCCATAAGTTAATATCTGAAACCCATTTCCAATCTTCCAGAGAGGTTTCATCAAACTTACCACCTAACCCAACACCTGCATTGTTGATCACAAGTGTTGTTGGATGTTGCATAAGTTGTTCTGCTTGGTCAGCAAGCTTTTCAACTTGCTTAGCATTTCCAACATCGCACTTTACTGCAAAAGCTTTTGAACCCAATTGCTCGATTAACGCAACCGTTTCTTTTGCTGCATCCAAGTTAATATCGGAGCAAACCACAGTCCCGCCACGCTTTGCCAGTTCAAGTGCAAAACTACGACCAATCCCACTTCCAGCACCAGTTACCACTGCATATGCGTTTTGGCTTGGTTTGGCTTTCTTTCCAAATAATTTCATATTTGTATTCCAAAATATTGTTTCAGCTTGACCAAGTTATGCAGATGCTGCACGAACAGGTGGTACAAATTCTTTTAAGAAATAAGGTGATAACAAACCTGTTTCTGGATTTAATAAACGCTCTTTGTAATATTCCATGTATTTTGTAGTGTCATGGTCGTTTGGATGGAAGCTTGGACGTAAATATTCCAAGATATGCATAAAGCTACTACCAAATACCCCTCGTTCACTACCAAATAATAATGCGGTACTTTCTAATACATCTTTCATATAACGTGGATTGATCAAATTACTTGGCTTACGAATAAATGGCATCAAGTAACCACCTAAAGAAACACCACCTAAAATGGTTAAACTTGCAAGTAAGAATCCAGTGATACGAACCCAGTAATCACCCGATAACTCTAGAAACACATCATAAGCAATATCTTTATGCTCTGATTCTTCGAGCATGTGCCACATCCACATCGCACGTTGTCTTTCATCTTGCGAACCAAGTAAATATTCTTCATGCTGCATCATAAATTCAGCGAGTACAGCGGTGTAATGCTCAATACCTGCCATCAAAGATAGCTGCATAGAGTGCGGTAGTTTATAAATTCCGTACTCAAACACTTTATCTGCAATCGCACGAAGTAATTCGACTGGATAACCATTCTCTTTGAGAACTTCATCATTGAATTGATTATGAATTTTTGAGTGAATTGCTTCTTGACCAATTAATGAAGTCAATCTTTGTTTCAAAATCGGATCATTAATAAATTCACGATGGTGACGAGCTGTCTCAATGACCACATCCTCACCAAAGGTTAAGAAAATCGATAAAGCATGAAAATAAGAAGTCGCCAACTCTTTATTTAAGAAGAACTTCTGATCCAACTCAGCTGGATTAAATTTGAAATCAAAATGACGAATAGGAATTGGAGCCTTGTTCGCTAAATTTTGGACAATGCCTTGATATTTAGTACTAAGTTTGTCTGAAAATACATTTCGAATAACTTGAGCGACCATCGCTTGTCCCCCACAGAGAGAGTAATATAAAAATTAATAGCGGCACATCCAATGAAATGATCAAATTGTCTTTAAGATTATTTCTGCAATTTGAAACATCTCAGCTCTTAAAAAATTTCTAAGAATATTTGTGCCAAACATTATCTCGATAAAATCTAATACTGGTCTTTATCAAGATATTCGATGCATAGTGCACTAGCAAAATATGACCAACAAGAACCAAATTGCTCATAACGAATTGATCATTTTTGCCACTCGAAAACGATAATTCACTCGTGCACTGC
Source organism: Acinetobacter sp. AOR34_HL (assembly GCF_027854795.1). Taxonomy (NCBI): domain Bacteria; kingdom Pseudomonadati; phylum Pseudomonadota; class Gammaproteobacteria; order Moraxellales; family Moraxellaceae; genus Acinetobacter; species Acinetobacter sp. AOR34_HL. The sequence continues at coordinate 5,556 of NZ_JAKTID010000038.1, forward strand.
ATCGCTTTAAATCAATCAAGCTGCCTGAACTTTAGGTGTAAACTCCTTCACAAAGAAAGGATGTAAAGCACCGCCTTCTGATAACAATTTTTTCTCATAGTATTTAAAATATTCTGACGCATCATGATCGTTAGGATGGAAATCTCTGCGCAAATAATCAAAGATTCGAGCCTGAGTACTACCGAACACACCATCTTTAGGGCTAAAGATTAATTTCACACCACGTCGAGCATCTTTCCAAAACTTCGCCGTTAACATTTCTTGCGGTTTACGCAAAACTGGAACTAATGTTGCAGAGAATGGAATCAGCCCAAGAATCGTGAAATATGCAAGGAAGAATCCTGTAACACGTAACGCATAATTACCATTCAATGTTTGATAAACATCATAAGCAACATCCTTATGTTCAGACTCTTCAAGCATGTGCCACATCCACAAGGCTCGTGTCTTTGCATCATCAGAAAAATAGAAGTTCTGCTCATGCGCCATCATGTATTCAGCTAACACGGCCGTGAAATGCTCGATTCCGGCCATTAGAGAAAGTTTTAATGGTTGTGGGAATTTCAAGAAAATATGATCAAAAAACTTTTCACCAAGAAAACGATACAAGCGCACTGGATAATCAAGTTCAACAATTGCGTCATTAAATTCATTGTGTAATTTAGAATGAATCGCTTCTTGACCAATCAAAGAGGTTACACGTTGTTTTAAAATAGGATCTTTGAGCAAATCACGATGGTGACGTGCTGTTTCAATCACTAAGTCTTCACCATAAATCAAGAAAACTGAAAGTGTTGCAAAGAAAATCGTTGCAAACTGATTATTCATATAGAATGATAAATCAATCTGTTTACCTTCAAATCCGATTGCCAAGTGTCGAATGGGTATGCTTTTTTTACTCGCAAAATCGATTTGCTCAGTTATTGGGTTGGATTTAAATAAACTCAAACCTTTGTTCAACGTGCTGCTAATCATGGCTACACCTACCTACTTCACTTGAGCATCATTTGCCCTTTAATATTCTTTGGATTAGGTTCATCTCTTTTCGCCACACTCATTCTTTTTTAAGTTACGAAAAAAGATTCGGAAGATTTTATTGAACCTAGTTCCCTACTAGAACCAATGTAAACCGATCTTATGTTCGGATTCAATTCGGGTAAAAATGAAGATTTTTATCCTATATTTTTCTAATATTGATACGACCCAACAAGCAATCTCAATCATAAAAATTCACAGCAATTAAAATAAAAAACAATAATTATCATTAATTTAAATAAAACATAATTAAGAAAAAATAATGAAATAATTTTATTTATCTTATCTAAACTGGTATTTATTACAAATTCAAAAGCATAATTTAAAAATTAGTAATTATTTTTGTTCGGATTAATTTAATAGAACTTTCATGAGATATCAGGGCATGCTAATCTGACAATATGTTCGGATTTTATTTTTCACTGAAATGGCTACTCGTAAACCTCGTCAAAATCGCTCAAAAGTTACTGTTGATACTATCATCGAAGCAGGTTTTATCGCTGTTGCTGCCAATGGAACCAGTGGAACAACGACCCGCCATATTGCTGATATTGCTGGAGTGAGTGTAGGTTCACTTTATGAATACTTTAAGAATAAAGAAGAAATTTATGATGCGATGGCCAAATCTTTTGTAAAAGAAGTATTAGATATGGTGAAAGAACTTACTCCTATCATCGTGGAAATGGAGCTTGAACCATTGTTTCAGATGATCTTTTATACGTTCCGAGATTTGCTCACACGCGATAATGATCGTTATCTTATATGTCTACGCTATGCCACAGAACTTAAATATGAACGCTATATTGGACAAATTGAAATGGCGTTGATGGAGGTGCTCATGAAATATATGATGCGCCATCCTCGATATCTAAAAGTTAATAATTTGAGCGTTACAGCCTATATCAGTATCAACAGCAGTATCTTTAACGTCGCTCGTCATCTCATCTTACCTAACCCTCAAATTAGCTTTGATGAAATGGTTAAAGGTTTAAGTACGATGATTATTAGCTATATCGAAACAGAGTTAGCAAAAGCTGAGGCATAAATTATTGATTGCCTTTAAAAAGTCTAGATATTGATAATTATTGGCTATATAGAACAAACTTATCCCCACGACAAAAACTGGCTAGAGTTAAATTTAATTTTTTTGCCATCTCAATCGCCATACTGGTTGGAGCAGAAATCGTTGCCAGCAAAGCTATGTTGTATTGGGCACATTTGCGAATCAGTTCATAACTGGCACGACTGGTCATCACAACAAATCCATCTCCGACATCTAACTTTTGCTCAGCCAAATAACCGAGTAATTTATCCAATGCATTATGCCGACCGACATCTTCAAATAAAGCAACAATTTGTCCATTAACAACCCAAGCTGCTGCATGAGCACCACCTGTAAGTTCACTGATTGTTTGTCTCACTTTGAGTTGTGCCATCGCACTTGGAATTTGATTTAACCAAGAAGGCTTTAAACTTGTAGAAATACTCGGAAGATCTAAATAGAATTGCTTCAGGCTTTCAATTCCACATAACCCGCAACCTGTGCGACCCACCATCATGTGGACTGCTCCCAGTATCCTAGACATGAGACCGCCTCATTTTGAAGCTGTCTCAAATGCTTCTGGGCTCATCCCATCGAGATGCGAATGACGCCTGATTCGATTGTAAAACATCTCGATATAATCAAACACATCCGCACGGGCCATTTCTCGTGTTTTATAGATCCTCTTTTTAATTCTTTCCTTCTTTAAACTACTAAAAAAGGATTCAGCAACAGCATTGTCCCAACAGTTTCCACGACGACTCATACTCGGAACTAAATTATGCTTTTGACAGAATTTCTGCCAGTCTCCGCTACTGTATTGTGAGCCTTGGTCTGAGTGTATGATCACAGGTTCATTGGGTCTGCGTCGCCATACCGCCAT
>NZ_JAKTID010000039.1:0-61035 GCF_027854795.1 Acinetobacter sp. AOR34_HL
AATTTTACTATTCGCTATGCCTCGTACCATGCTGACAGATCAACACTGGCAAAAGTTGAAAACTATTTTGCGTAATTTATCTATTCATCACAACTCAAATTTACGTAATTTTATTGAAGCTATTCTCTATAGAATTAGAACAGGCTGTCCGTGGCGAGATATTCCTTCCTATTTCGGTCAATCAAACTCTATTTTCAAACGTTTTAATCGTTGGTCAAGCAGCGGTAAGTTGCTTAGATTATTCAAATTATTAGCATCATGCCCCGATATGGAGTGGATTTTTATTGATGGCTCTCACGTACGTGCTCATCAACATTCTGCCGGTATAGCGAATCAATCCATTTCTAAAAGTGTAGGAGGAAACTCCTCAAAAATACATTTGATTGTTGATTCACATGGCAATCCTATTGATTTCATGATTACCGATGGCACTACACATGACATCAAAGTTGCACCTGATTTAATAGCAACATTAGATTTAAAAGAGACAGAAGTGGTATGCGCAGATAAAGGCTATGATTCAGAACCACTGCGTGAGCAGATCAGAAAAACAGGAACAAAAGCGAATATACCAAAGAAAATAAATAGCCAATCGAACAATGATCATATGGACTGGTATTTATATAAAATCAGGCATTTAGTTGAAAATATGTTTTGTAGATTAAAACAATTTAGAGGGATAGCTACTCGATATGACAAGCTCAAAAGAAATTATCAAAGTGCTGTTGCCTTAGCCTGTATATTTTTATGGCTACCTTTATAGGTTTAATTATGAACAGTAAATGTCAACAGACCCTAATTATAAGCAGCCATACTTTATGATTGAAAATGAGTTGTTTTCTAAGAGAAACTAGAAGCAGCTTAATGTTCTAATAATAAACAAAGGTGGTTAAAACCACCCTTTTCTTCCTTTAATCACTGCATCTGCACAGCGTAAAGCTTCTTGACTTAGCCCCCACAAACGATAATCTCCTGTTGCGGAGGTAATATTAAAATTATGTGTATAAGCAAAACTAAGCTCTCGATCTGAATCACACCAAGCACCAGAACCATTAAAGCCGACATGTCCAAAGCCATGTGGTGCGCGTTTACCCATCGTCAAAATACGATGATAACCTAAACGCCAGTGCATCGGAATTGGCATAACACGATCTCGTGAAGTGGTTTGAATTGTACTTAACTGCTCAAATACACCTGGGCGAATCAGTTGCTGATTATTCCATTGTCCTTTATTTGCAAGCATTGCATAGACTCTAGCAAGGCTATTCGCTGTGAATACGCCATTTGCTGCTGGAATAACAGCTTGCAATCCTTCATCACTATAAAAACTAAAATTCCGCATACCTTTTGGAATCATGGCATCCTGAAAATCTTGCGGGCTTTGACCAGATAATTCTAATAATTTTTCAGACAATGAGGCTTTACGTGGTTGCTTGTCTTTTTTGGAATGAGGTTTAGCTGATGTTGCAGGTTTCGGCCTTTCCAATAAGCGAGCCACTCGACTTAATTCACTAGTCGGAGTTCCAAAATAAGCACCATCTAATTCAAGAGGTTGGACTAGATAACGTTGCATCAACCAACCTAAAGGTTGCTTGGCTGCTTTCTCTATTACACCACCAAGAATCCATCCATAGGTTAATGGTTGATAAGCATAACTTTGTCCTGCTGCAAATCTCGGTGTCGCAGCAGCTACAACATCTAACATATGTTGCCAATCGAGCATTTCTGTTGCGGTCTCGATGAGATTACGAATATCAAATAAACCAGTTTGATGTGAAAGGACATGACGTAAGGTAATATTTTCTTTATTGTTTTGAGCAAACTCAGGCCAATATTTTGCAATTGGCTTATCATAGTCTAATAGACCTTCACTGACCAAGATATGTGCAAGAGTCGCTAGAATCCCTTTTCCCGTTGAATAACACATTGCTAAAGTATCAGCTTGCCAAGCTTCATTTTGTGATTTCTTACCAGTAAAAATATCAACAACTTTTTGACCTTGGAAATACACAACCAAAGCAGCTCCGCCTTCATGGCTTCGAGCATCTTGGAATCGGCTAAATTGAGTCGCTAAATCTTTGAATCGTTCATCAACAGTGCCATGGCAGTTTTCAGTATTGGCAAAAAGAAATTCTTTAATCAAAGCACACATCCTTATAATATTATTTTTAAGAAAATCTCTCCTGCGAACAGAAGAGATAGATCTCAATCAAAATTACATCTTAAATTGCTTTTACAGTCCCAGCGACATGAGGTTTTTTCGATTTCACGTTACGGATCAGGAAATCAGTTTGCTTAGCATCTGTAGCAGTTAAAAATTCAACTGTAGATGGTAAGAACATAGGCAATTTAAACCATACATCCGCTTCATAAGCATCTGGAAGTTGAACGTTCGCCAAAGCTTTTGCTTTACTCCACATCCCGTGTGCAATCGCTTGTTTAAAACCAAATGCTTTTGCTGTAACAGCATGGATATGGATCAAGTTAAAATCGCCAGAAATCATCGCATAACGACGACCAGTATTCTCAGAGATATTCCATTCAGCTTGAGGTTGATATGAAGGTTCTTGAGCTTCTTTAGATTTTTCAGCAGCTTTTTTCTCAACCTTTTGACGAGATAAATAAGTCGTTAAGCTTTCCATCACCACTTCGCTACCTACTTTTGCAGTCGTGATAAAATCAAACTGCAAACCTTTATCATGTGGTTTAAGCTCACCAAATTTGCAAGAAAGCGTAATTTGCTCATTCACACCGATTTTACGAGTTTGTTTAATTTGGTTACGGATATGAACCAAACCCAAAATTGCAAATGGAAATGCTTCACTGGTCATCATATGCATTTGTAAACTTTGAGATAAAACAGCTAAGTAAATTGCTGGCACGAAACCATCATTTTTGAAACCACAAATTTCGTTATAGCTTTCTAAATGTTTCGTATCAATTTTAAGAGTATCAACCACGTATTCAACTTGTGGTAATACTTTTTCGCCTTTTGGCTTTTTAAAGATAAGACCTTGAATAACTTTTGGATAAGCTAAGTAAGGCTTTGGTAATTCACTAAAATGACGAGTATTCATAGTTAACCTTTTGATATTTTTCTATAAAAAAGGGATGCTATCGCACCCCTCTTCAAAACCCTAATGCTTAAGCACCTAGTAAGCTTTGACCACATACACGCACAACATTACCCGTTACGCCTGTTGAACCCGTTGAAGCAAACCATGCAATCGCTTCAGCTACATCGACTGGTTGACCACCTTGGTTCATTGAGTTCATACGACGACCCGCTTCACGAATCGCAAATGGAATCGCAGCTGTCATTTGAGTTTCAATAAAGCCTGGTGCTACAGCATTGATCGTAATACCGTTCTTCAAAGTTGGTGCAGTAAATTTAACCAAGCCAATTACACCTGCTTTAGAAACAGCATAGTTCGTTTGACCTAGGTTACCAGCGATACCACTGATAGATGATACACAAACGATACGACCATTTGCATTTAAACCATCATTAGATAGTAAGTAATCATTAACACGCTCGATAGCAGATAAGTTAATGTTAATCACTAAATCCCAAAGCTCTGGTTTCATGTTTGCCAAAGTTTTGTCACGAGTAATACCTGCATTGTGAACGATGACATCCAAACCACCTTGTTTAGCAGCAGCAGTTTTGATTTTCTCGCCAGCGTCAGCAGCAGTAATATCGATTGCCAATACTGAACCGCCAATTGAACCGGCAACACGCTCAAGATCAGCTTGTTGTTGAGGAACATCTAAGCAAATCACATGTGCGCCATCACGTGCCAATACTTGTGCAATTGCTTCACCGATACCACGGCTTGCACCTGTTACGAGTGCGGTTTTACCCGCAAGTGGCTTAGCCCAATCTAATTTCACTGTTTCTGCTTTAGAAATACGGATCACTTGACCAGATACATAAGCAGAACGTGGTGAAATTAAGAAACGTAAAGTAGACTCTAAGTTTGCTTCAGCACCTTGATCTACATAAACCACTTGAGCAGTGATACCCTTTTTGAACTCTTTACCAACAGACTTCACAAAACCTTCAAGCGCACGTTGAGCAATCGCTTGTTTTACTGTTTTAGCTGTTTCAGGTGTTGTACCAATGACAATTACACGGCCAGAACTTGAGATTTGACGAGCGATTGGATTAAAGAAGTTGTACAACTCTTTTAATTGTTCTGAATTTTGGATACCAGAAGCGTCGAATACAACTGCTTTAAACTTAGATTCTTTATCATCTGCATTCAAAGGACGAAGGTTTAAACCTACTTTTGCAGCAGTTTGTTGTAATTCAACGTTATTGCCTACGTAGCTATCTGCATGGATATTACTAAGAACCTGTGCAATAGAAGCGGAAATCGTACTTGAAGGTGCTGCGCCAAGCAATACGGCACCATTTACAACAGGTTGGCCACTTTCAAAACGATCTAAGCTAACTGGTGACGGTAAACCTAAATTTTTTACAACAAATTTACCCAAAGGTGATTGTGTAAATGCTTGGTATTGATCGGTCATGATTATTATCTCTCATACAAATGAATTTTTTACAAACATCTAAACCATGTCAGCAAAATAACATGAAACCAATGTTTGATTGACTCACAATAAATCATACTTGACTTCATGTCTGGATGTCTTGACCTGAATGTGGTCTAAATCGTCATTCTAGTCAATACAGCAGTATTGGAAATATGCTATGGTTATAGCAAGAATATCGCAATTATGCTTGGAAAAGCCTTATGAGCAAAACAACTCAAGAAAATCCAGCAGTCGAGAATTCTGCTCAAGAGACTGTGTCAAATACATCAAAAGCAACTTCTACTCCAAGTAAAAGTGCTGACGCAACTCCTAAAGCAGCAAGTACGACAACTAAAACGACTCGTCCTCGTTCTACCAGTCGTAGTACAAAAAGCACTGCTTCTTCTACATCTACAAAAGTAGCACCAGCTAAAACAACCAAACCTTCTGTTCAACAGGATAAAAGCATGAGCCAAAACACTGTTCGCCGTGTTGCCATTATTGGCGGTAACCGTATTCCTTTCGCACGTTCAAACGGCGCATATTTCACTGCTTCAAACATGGATATGTTCACCGCGGCATTAAACGGCTTAGTTGAGCGTTTTAACCTACAAGGCCAACGTTTAGGTGAAGTGGTTGCAGGTGCAGTATTAAAACACAGCCGTGACTTCAACATGACTCGTGAGTGTGTTTTAAATACTCAGCTTGCAGCAGAAACTCCAGCTTATGACATTCAACAGGCATGTGGTACTGGCTTACAGGCAGCTTTCCTTGTTGCAAACAAAATTGCTTTGGGTCAAATCGAAGTGGGTATTGCAGGTGGTGTTGATACCACATCTGATGCACCGATTGCATTGGGTGACGGTTTACGTAAAGCTTTGCTTGAGCTGAACATCGCTAAAACAGGTAAAGACCGCCTGAAAGCATTGAAAAAAATCAATGTTAAAGATTTGATGGATGCACCGAAAAATGGTGAGCCCCGTACAGGTCTTTCAATGGGTGACCATCAGGCAATTACTGCTCTTGAGTGGGGCATTAGCCGTGAAGATCAAGATGCTTTAGCAGCTTCTTCTCATCAAAAAATGGCAAAAGCATACGAAGAAGGTTTCTTCGATGACTTAATCACACCATTCTTAGGTTTAAGCCGTGACAACAACTTACGTGCTGACTCAACTGCTGAGAAATTAGCAAAATTAAAACCAGTATTTGGTAATGGCGAAGCTGCAACAATGACAGCGGGTAACTCTACTCCACTTACTGACGGTGCTTCATGCGTACTTTTAGCTTCTGAAGAATGGGCTAAAGCAAATGGTCATGAAGTTCTTGCTTACCTAACTTTCACTGAAACTGCTGCGGTTGATTTCGTTGGTAAAAAAGAAGGCTTATTGATGGCTCCTGCTTATGCAGTTCCACGTATGCTTGAGCGTGCTGGCCTTAAACTTCAAGACTTCGACTACTATGAAATCCACGAAGCGTTTGCATCACAAGTACTTTCTACTTTGAAAGCTTGGGAAGATGAGAAATTCTGTAAAGAGCGTTTAGGTTTAGATGCACCTTTAGGTTCAATTGATCGTAGCAAATTAAACGTTAAAGGTTCTTCTTTAGCTGCGGGTCACCCATTCGCTGCAACTGGTGGTCGTATCATCGCGACTGCTGCGAAAATCTTAAACCAAAAAGGTTCAGGTCGTATCTTAGTTTCGATTTGTGCTGCTGGCGGTCAAGGTGTAACAGCAATTATTGAAAAATAATTGCTAGATTACCCACAAAAAAGCTGAATCATCTGATTCAGCTTTTTTTATACTACTATTCATAAGGACATATTGGCTTATCTTGGTCTTTGAAATTTCACATAATAATCATTCAAAATTTTGATCATTTCTTTAAACTCTTTGAGATTTTCTTCTGTATTCCCCAAACGTTCTACAAAACGTTGCGAATGAATTTCTAAATCAATTTTTTCATTTATCTGTGGACTGATTTCAAACAACTTTGCCAAATCATCAAAGTGATCTAATTTTCGATTTGAAAAATACTCCAGACGAAAACCCAATTCATTCAGTTTTATACTCTTCAATATAGCACCATGCTCCTTATCAAAGGCTAAAGCATGCTCTTTCAAAAACAATTGTTCTGGTGTCTCTTTTGAGCTTTTGAATAAACTAGATAACTGACTAAACATTAGTTGATCACATCACAATATTAACTAAAGTATTTAAGCTGCAAAACAATCATGAGTGCAACAACCAAATGATAAAAAAAGCACCTTCTTGAAGGTGCTTTTTCAATATTTATTGTCCGTACTGTTTCTTTAGATACTCAACAATTTTAGCTGACTCAAACATTTTCACACCCGTGTTCGGATCAACCAAATATGGAACCTGAATATCACGCCCCATGATTTCAACAGTCTTTTCACGCTTACCATTTGGTAGTGGAATATATTTTCCTGGTTTTAAACGTAAAATCGCAGGACCCATATCTTGCCAACGCTCTTTCGGCACATTGTGCAACACATAAGGTAATTCTAATTCACATAATACTTCACGGACTAAACGCGTATACGGACTAGCCTCAAAACTCCATAGCTCTAAAAGCTGCGTTGGCGCTGGGCGATTAATAATTTTCTTATTAATCCAAACACCACGAGCTGCATTTGCAACAGTAGCCAAAGTCGATACATACGGCAATTTAGGATAATGACTATATTTTTTTGGAGTTTGTCCCGTTTTTCCATAATGCTTAAATAAATGATGAATAATGTCTTGTGATTCGTATAACTGATCACCTGTATTTTCATCAATTAAAAATGGAAACTGCTTTTTACCACCTTTTTGCTTTACGATTTGACGGTATTTTTCACCACCTTTCGGACATGGATAGATTTCAACATCCAAATTCAGAAGCGTAATAACTTCACGAACACGTCGGCAAAATGGTGAACCTTCAAATTCATATAGCTTGATTGGTTTTTCAGGCTGATTCGGAAATGGTGTTCCTGACACACCACGCCCACCTTCGATAAGTGTTGCAGCTACTGATTGTAAAACTTTAAACTGATGGCTTATCATTTTAAGCATACTGTTATCCTTTTAGCAGTCGACTAGTTTTTCTTTGGCAATCACAATTCCGTTATTATCTGCATAGATATAATCTCCAGAATTAATGGTCACACCACCAAAATACAATGTGATGTCTACTTCACCTATGCCCTTACGATTACTTTTTTGCGGTATTGCAGCCAATGCATGCACACCCAGGTCTAATTCCGCAATTGCATCGACATCACGTACACAACCGTAAATTACCACCCCATTCCAATGGTTTTTTACAGCCGAATCAGCAATTAAGTCCCCCATCAAAGCACAACGCATTGATGCACCCCCATCAACAACCAAGACTTTACCCGTACCATCGGTCGCTAAAAGTTCTTTAACACGAGAGTTATCTTCATAACATTTAACGGTAACGATCTGACCGCCAAACGTCTTACGTGCGCCGTAGCTCTTAAAAAATTTACCATCCATGCAAGGTGTTACAACTTGCAACTCTTTATCTGGATTATCATCTAATAAGTCACAGGTAACGAAAGGTACTGTTGTCACAAAAGTTCTCCTTTATTGGGTCTGCTGAATCGCTAAATTATCATATAGTTTAAATGCTGCTGTTTGTGTTTGAGCCGCAATCACCATAGTATGCGCCAATTGTTCTGCACTGATAGGCTTATATTTAAACGGCTTAGTCCACGTTTTTTCTACAAGCTTAAACAGTGTTTGCGCTGTATCTTCCAATAAACGAACTTCGCTGCGTTTTCCAATCAACAAAGAAGGCTGAAAGATCGATAACTTATAAATTGACAATTTTTTTAAATAATCTTCTAACTGACCTTTTACCTTATTGTAAAAAATCGGCGAATTAGCATTCGCTCCAAGCGCACTAACAATTAACAGATGAATGTTTTTATCTTGAATTAAATCTGCAAAATGCGCATTAATTTCATAATCAATTGCATAAAATTTATCTTTAGAACCAGCCTGTTTAATCGTACTTCCCAAACAGCTAAAAGCATGGGTAAAACCATTTACATCTTCGTCATTAAGTAATAAAAAATCTTCAAGAACGAACTGCGTCACTTTAGTATAAGCATCTAATTTATCAGTTTTTTTACGAACAACCACCGTGATTGATTCAAAGTCATCAGACGATTGTAATTGTTCAATCAAAGCCAAACCGACTAAACCTGTCGCACCAATAATAATTGCCTTCTTCGCACCTATTTTCATTTTTATTTCGCTCAAGTTATCACTTGGACTAATGTAACGTTTTCTTGCAAGATAATCACCTGTTAAATGTACTTAAAAGTATCACAAGGCTTGACTTCGGGGCTTAGTTTCCTCAAAATATGGCACTTGTTTACGGGCTGGTGAATGTTGCTAATATTTTATTAGTTTTAACTTCAGCCCGCCCAGACCAACTTATTTTCAAGGAGTGCACGAGTGGCAAACTCTGCTCAAGCTAAAAAACGTGCTCGTCAAAACGTTAAAGCACGTAAACACAACGCAAGCTTGCGTTCTATGGTTCGTACTTACATCAAACGTACTGTAAATGCGATCGCTGCTGGTGATTATGCTGTAGCTTCTGAAGCTTACAAAACAGCTGTACCTGTAATCGACCGTATGGCTGACAAAGGCATCATCCACAAAAATAAAGCTGCTCGTCACAAGAGCCGCTTAAACGCTCAAATTAAAGCATTAGCTAACTAATTTGTTGCACATAAAAAAGCCCGATTTTCGGGCTTTTTTATTGTCTCTTGATTTTCAAATTTTATCAAAACAGAAAGAGGCAGATCTACCACCCCTTTCTTTTGTATAAGCTATTCGTTTAATCCAAATACCTTAGTCGTTAATGCTAAATTCTTAGCCGTTAGACCTGAAAGAATCAAACTATTATTAGCAGTTGGAATCGTCCATTTTTGGTTAGCTCCTCCTGTACAACGATAGCGAATTAAGCGTGCACGATTATTCGTCAGATAACCACCCTCCAAATCAAAGCATTGATTAGCCTGCTTAATCGCTTGAGCATTGATGTCGGTAGTCCAAACTTGATTAGTTTGATTGTTACTACAAGGCTGTAAATTAATTACATTGCCCGAAGTAATTGCTAAGCATTGATCTATATATTTTTTGCTGTGAATTTTTCCTAATGCATCGTAAACCCATTTTTCTGAGTCATCGCCTATACAACCCGAAGCACCACTAATAAATGCATTGAATTGACCATTTTCAAGTTTTTCAGCTTTTAAACAATTTGTTCGATTCATTAAACTCATCGCAGAACCCAAATTAAAATCACTTTTCAGTTCTAGCTTATCTAGAAAAGCATGAAAAGCGTTAACTGCATCAGAATTTAGATTCACTAAATCAGAGCGATATACATTCATCCAGCGATTCAAACGATACAGCGTGTTTTGCTGTTGGGTATAACGATTCATTTCGTTCTGCGCTGCAATCGAAAGCTGATCTTTGAATTTTTGATATGAATCGAACAACAATTTATTATCAGCTGACAAATTCACCACGGGTCTTGTAGCATTTTCCAAAAGAGCTTGCTCAAGTACTGGAAGTTCAATTTGTTTTAATGCTGAATACCCAACATTTTTACCAATTTCTGCATAAGGTGAAATTTGTATATTGTTTGCTTGAATCATTATTGTTGAAAGTAAAACTGCTTTCTGATTGGCTTTTCTACAATACAAATTTACTTGCTGTGGTGATTCACTTTGAGCCACATTGATATGGAACTTATTGGCATTACTATTCGTATTCATACGTTGAGGTGCTAGAGCAATATTTTGCTCATTTGATGCGAATCGAATATTTAACCAACAACTTGCCGTAGAATCATTTGGATTGATTTGAGGCGAGTTAAACACATTACCCCAATTCCCTCTTGCGGCTGGATAAATTAAACCCATTTGATTCACAGGATCATATCCACCCAGAATCGTATAAACAGGAACACCGAATAGTCTTGGCTTTAAGTAATTCCCATCAACTGTGTTGTACCAAACATTTCCAGAGTTCGGCACTTTGGGCTGTGCAACTTCCATAGCTCGTGTTGTAGCATTCCACTTTTTATAACCAGTTGGTGAGTTTTTATCCCAGACATAACGATCAAAGGCAGGTTGAATCTTGAGATACGTACTATAGCCTGTGTAATGTGTATATTTTGAAATCGAACTCGCAGTCGAACCGCCAGACATCGCATCCCAACCATAAGCATACTTATTTAAAAAGTTTAGAACGCCATTACTACCATCTCCAAGATTTGTCGATGTCCAATTGAGATTACCACGCATTTTATTTCTAAAGGCGATATATCCCCAGCCACTATCTGCATGATGTGCAGCCTAAAACATATTATTATCCACGGAACCAGGATAATGCCCCAAACCATAGTGATGTCCAATCTCATGACTAAACTCATTACCTACAGAGTCAATCAGTGTTAGCATTCCATTACCACCACTCAAACCATGCGTGACGTCACCATTACTGTATTTACCGCGAGCATGATGTGTAACTACACTTTGTGTCAGTTGAGGTTGTTCTTGACTCGCCATAGAGGCACTGGTAATTCCCCAATTTGCTAGATTAATACCTACCCCAAAAGTTGACTTTGCCGTGTTTTCACGCATATCACCACTATAGACATCTCCAATCGTTACACTGGCAGCATCATAAATTACCCCACTAGCAACCATGACTTTATCGAGTTTTAAATCGTCATATTTGGTGACAATCATTCAAGCAGCTGGAATAGTCTGAAAATAATCTGTTCCTGCTTTTGCTGGTTCTAACAGCATATAGTGACCGTTAGACTGAGGTGGATCGGTAAGTAATCCCAAACGAATATTTTGCACAACTAACTCACCTGGAGCAGCAAAATCAATATCTATCTCTGCTAAGTCACCACTACGATTAGTTAAGGGATCAATAATTCGAATATGCAAACCAGCTTTAACTTCATTCCAATTCAAAGCAGTGCTCCAAGCACGTTTTGAATAGTTCACCTGTGGTCGTCCATCATTATTTGATTGATCAGATGCAGCCAAACGAGACGGATCATCTAAATCTACCGTTCTCAGCAATTGATTGCCCTGATAAATTTCAGCTTTTAAAGATTGAATATTCCCCATCTCGATTAATGGTGTCACCAATAAAAGAGCCTCTTTCTCAGAGGTTAAACGAGGCATGTAATCTTTTTCATTATTTTTTGGATTAACCACATGACTTTGAGCAAATTGAATCATAGCTGAAAAAGCTTCCATTCAAATCATTCCTCAAAGTACGAACTAAACCTAATTTATCGTAATCATAAAAACCAAGAACCGTATCATCGATAACATCTTTTGTTGGCTCAGGGTATTTTTCAGAAAAAGATGGATGAGAATCACCCGCACTTCCTGACCCCATATTACTTTCTGTTGATGAAATACCACCACTTCCGCCGCCACAAGCACTCGCCGCCACAAGCACTTAACATTGCTGCAAGAACAGATAATGACAAATATTTAAGTTTTAAATACATCACATTTCCCCCAATAAACCGTAATAAATTATCAATAAAGATAAGTTTATGATTATTAGTTAATATTAATAAAATCATGCATTTAAAAATAATATCATCTTTACTAAAAGATAAAAAATATGAATTTAGAATATCTTAAAATATCTAAAAGATTTAGTTATCGTGATCTGGTCAGCTCTAAGGGTTAGTTATTTTTCTTTAAAATCTTTAATTAATAATTCTTGTTTTTGACCACGCCAAATCCATTTTAACTTGCTATTTGCAAAATCCTCACCCTCAAACCAAACAAATAATCCCTCCATCATATCTGGCCAGTCTGATTGTTGAATTTCTGTTTGACCTGAAATGACAGCTACAATTGCAGCCAAAATAGTGTCATGACTAACAGCAATACTTAAACCATTTTGATGTGTTGGATGTGTGTGATAAAGCAACTCAAGTACATCAAATACACCTGTAATAGGGTGTTTCATGCCAGGCAAAGCATTATTCACAAAACTGTTGATAAACCCCAATGCACCTTGTTTACGAAAATATGGTGCAGCTTGTTGAATGTCTAATACAAAACTACCTGGCTCAACCAATAATCGCTGTTCAACAATCTCTATCGTATGAGTGTTTTCACCCTTACGTAACTGATCAGCACCTTCAATCATTAAGGCTGCAGTATCAACACATCGTTGGATAGGACTAGAAATACAGTGATGTATGGCTCGATCTGTATTTTGTATGAGATATTGCCCCCAAGCATATGCAAGCTCTCGCCCCTGCTCAGTCAACTGCAAATCATAACCAGCAAATCCCTGCCCATTGACAAGTTCTCGCAATGAATGACGTGTAAATAAGGTGACTGGAGTTGAAGTGTCTGGCAATAAATCCACAGCTTCAAACATACTTTTAGGCAATAAATGTAGCGCCATAATATTTATGTAATATAAAAATTTAACTCACTATAACATGGGTAATATAACTCTCAATCTAAAATCCCAGAATGCTTTAATGCTTCATATGCAATTTTTTTGCAGTACTGATCTTTAAATGCGATAAAGCCACCATTAAGAACAGTTTCTCGCTGATTATACAAAAATGGCTTAGCTTCTAGAGTCAGTAGACCACCGCCAATACTTTCTAATAATGATTGACCTGAACTCGTATCCCATTCCGATGTTGGATGAAACCGTGGATAAATATCTATATCACCTTCAAGCATCATACAAAACTTATAAGCACTACCAGCTTCACGTCGCTCAACAGCACGATGCTTGAGTAATGGTTGAATAAAATTTTGATATTTAGGATTTTTACTGTTGTGACTTAATCCAATTTGGAGAGGCGTATTTAAGTCATGTTCTTCTATTTTGTATTGAAACCATTCATTACGGCTAAAACTGTATTTATAAGGAAGTTGATTGCGATAACCGATATACATGACCTGTTCACAAGGCACTGCAATAATCGCAAAAGTTGTCTGATGGTCTTCGATCAAACTTAAATTAGTGGTGAATTCATCTCGCTCATGTATAAACTCTTTCGTTCCATCTAGTGGATCAAGCATCCAACATTTTTTCCATGACTTCCGCTCAGAATAATCACTCTCTTCCGATAAGACAGGTAATTGCGGCGTTATTGTTGCCAAATGCTTGAGTAGAAAATGATTTACCTTTAAATCAGCTTGAGTCACTGGAGAATCATCACTTTTTTCCTGAATATTAAACTCGCAACCAGCACAATAACTTTGGTATTCTTCCAACAATATTTGACTAGCCTGCGCCATAATTGGAACAAGTTGCATAATCAAGTCATCTTGTGGAGCGAGCGTTTTTATAAACATAGACCAACCTTATGTCATATTCAGATTTACAGCAAAAGCCTATTGCCATGTTCGACATGGATGGCACATTACTCGATTTAGCCTTTGATGATTTTATTTGGAATGAGTGTCTACCTGAACGCCATGCTCAAGTACATCAATGCACTCTAGAACAGAGTAAACAGACACTATTTCAATTTTACCAACAACATAAGCATACACTATCTTGGTATTCTTCTGCTTACTGGACTACAAAAGTTGGAGTCGATGTTTTGCAACTCCAATACGAGCATCGAAATAAAATCAAAGCGCGTTCCGGTTGCTTTGAATTATTAGAACAACTCAAACAAAAGGGCTATCGTTGTTGGTTACTTACTAACGCGGATAAAGCAGGATTACAGCTAAAACTTGAAAATGTTGCACTGAGCCCTTACTTTGAACTTATGATTAGTAGTGAAGAATTAGGATACGCAAAAGAAGATGTTTCTTTTTGGCGTGAACTTCAGCAACTGCATCCATTTGATCCAACGAAAGCAATTTTTATTGATGATACAGTTGCCGTATTGAAAGGCGCAGAAAGTTTTGGAATTTCAAAACTATTTAGCATAGTACAACCATCAAGTAGCAAAGCTGCAAGGAATTCCAATGAACTTCCTTACCCCGCACTTGATGAACTCACTGATTTATTTGATTGTCTAGAAACCCATTTACAGGTAACAGATGCCAAAACAGCATGAACCAGAAAGCATGGAAGCCATGCGAATTGATAAATGGCTTTGGGCTGCTCGTTTCTTCAAAACACGCTCCATCGCAAAAGCAGCCATTGAAGGTGGTAAAGTTCATCACAATAATGAACGCGTCAAAGTATCCAAAGATGTTCGGGTTGGAATGGAACTGACCATTCAACAAGGATTTGACAAGAAAACTGTCATCGTCAAAGCCCTATCGTCTATACGTGGCGGTGCTCCTATGGCTCAGTTACTCTATGAAGAAACAACTGAAAGTATTGAGCGTAGAGAGTTGCATGCATCGCAACGAAAATTGCATAATCTAGCCCGACCTGATCATCGACCAAGCAAAAAAGATCGTCGTGATATCAATCGTTTTAAACAAGAAAATGTTCAATCATGGTCTTATCATGATGAGTAATTTTTTCTAATTTAAGGTGCGTCATCTTGTGTCGTATTGACGCAGGTCAGATGTAGAATAAACAACTAGAATCTGCCACTATACTCAAGTCCCAACAAGTTGAGATTCAATACATCCACTTGGGTTAGTCGTTAAGAATATAAAGTTTTGAGGTTTTGAGATGGATGATAATAAAAGTAAAGCGTTACAAGCTGCGTTAAGCCAGATTGAAAAACAATTTGGCAAAAACACTGTGATGCGCTTAGGTGACAATACTGTACAAGCAGTTGAAGCTGTATCTACAGGGTCATTAACACTAGATATCGCTTTAGGTATTGGTGGATTACCGAAAGGTCGTATTATTGAGATTTATGGTCCTGAATCATCTGGTAAAACAACAATGACATTGCAAGCAATTGCTCAATGTCAAAAAAATGGTGGTACTTGTGCATTCATCGATGCTGAACATGCGCTTGACCCACAATATGCACGCAAATTAGGCGTTGATATTGACAACCTACTAGTCTCTCAACCCGACAATGGTGAACAAGCGCTTGAAATCGCAGATATGCTCGTTCGTTCAGGTGCAATTGATTTAATCGTTGTCGACTCAGTTGCAGCATTAACACCAAAAGCTGAAATTGAAGGCGAAATGGGTGACTCTCATATGGGCTTACAAGCTCGTTTGATGAGCCAAGCATTACGTAAAATCACTGGTAACGCAAAACGCTCTAACTGTATGGTGATCTTCATCAACCAAATTCGTATGAAAATTGGTGTGATGTTTGGTAGTCCAGAAACAACCACAGGTGGTAATGCACTTAAATTCTATGCGTCAGTGCGCTTAGATATCCGTCGTATTGGACAAGTTAAAGAAGGCGATGAAATCGTTGGTTCTGAAACTAAAGTCAAAGTTGTAAAAAACAAAATGGCACCTCCTTTCCGCGAAGCAGTATTCCAAATCATGTACGGTAAAGGAACTAATCAACTAGGTGAATTAGTTGACCTCGCCGTACAACAAGATATTGTTCAAAAAGCGGGTGCATGGTACTCATACCAAGGCAACAAAATCGGACAAGGTAAAAACAACGTAATTCGTTATTTTGAAGAGAATTCGAAAATCGCTGCTGAAATTGAGAAGGTTGTTCGCGAGCAATTACTCACTAAAAACAATCTTGAAGCAGCCCCTACAGAAGATGTAGAAGAACCAGATTTTTTAGAAAGTTAAACTGAAACGCCCTTCGGGGCGTTTTTCTTTCATGAGGATATAAAACTTGTTTAATTATGAGAAAACAGAGAAACCTAAAACACTCACAGGTCAAAGACTTCGTTCTTATGCATTTGCACTCCTGACTCGTCGCGATTATTCGCAAGCTGAACTTATAGCAAAACTAAATCTATATGCGATTAATCCTGATGAAGTTGCAAAACTCGTCGAAGAGCTAGCAGTAAATAACTATCAAAGCGATCAACGTGTTGCTGAGCAAACCTTAGCAAGTCAAATACGCAAAGGGAAAGGTCTACAACGCATAAAACAAGCTTTGAAAGCAAAACAATTAGATGAAGAGCTTATTACAGAAGAGTTAAAAGAAGTTGATTGGTTAGAACAAGCATATCAACTAAAGGTCAAAAAATTTGGTACTGAGGTTTCAAAAGATCAAAAGATCAAGGCAAAACAAATTCGATTTTTGCAGTATAGAGGGTTTGATATGAGTGTAATTATGAAAGCGATTGCTCGAACGAGCGATGAAGAATAATTGGTGGCAACCCTACCAGCAAGACTCCGGCACATCATAGATCTACTACCGTTGCTACCTTCCGGTCCTGGCGGGGTTCATAGAGTACAATTGCGAAGCTACCAGCAGGGCTACCATTGCCTGACAAAGTATAGAGATTTTTATTGGAGTTGCAAGGCTTGTCTCCATTTTTAATTCAGTTTTTGATTCAACTGCTTAAATCAACACCAACTATGTTTTTTGGCTCGTTGAGAACATTATAATTTGTTTAATGTTTATACAAAACAAAACGTATTTTCTCCAAAAGTGCTTGAAGATTGTAAACACGTATTGCATTTAAATGTGTTGCTGTTTTAATGGCTAAATCTAAAAATGTTTGTTTGGTGTGTCTCAAGTAAAAAACAAAGCTTATTCACCCCACAGCTTTATTTTCAACTTTATGGATGAATTTTCATGCTAAAAAAGCATTCTGCAATTTTTATTGCACTACTTAGCAGTACACATTTGTATGCAAATATTCCTATTGAATCTCGTGCGTTAAGCCAACAATTTAATGACAACACAACTTCAGCACCCGTAAGCACAAATCTAAACTGGGATTTGATTCAGAAAAATCAGAAGCTCGAAGAAGAAGTTCGTAGATTACGTGGTCAATTGGAAGAGCATGAAAACTCTATTGAACTATTAAAGAAAGAATTAGCTAATCGATATACAGACTTAGATCAACGCTTAGAACTTTTATCACAAAAAATTGATCCACCTGAAGAAACAACGGAAGCTACAACAGAGTCAACAGCAGAAGCTGCAGCAGCACCAAAATCAGAACCTCCTTCTCCAGCCAATACAATACAACCAGACTCCCCTAAAAACACCACTAATTCAACATCTACACCTGTGGTACAGGCAACACAAAATACTGCAACCACGAATACAACAAACGCTCAAATCGAATTAGAAAAAGCTGCATATACCGTTGCTTTAGATGCTTACAAACAAGGTGGAGCAAAAAAAGCGATCCAACCGATGCAAAACTTTATTAAAAATCATCCGAATGGTATTTATGTTGGAAATGCATATTTTTGGTTAGCTGAATTTTATCTAGCTGTAGAGCCTGTTGACTATAAAGCTGCAAAACAGAATTACAATATCGTGGCTACACGTTATCCAAACTCTGCTAAAGCACCAAGAGCGATTTACCAACTGTATAGCATTGCTAAAGAAGTGGACAAAAATACAGCTCTAGCCAATCAGTATAAAAACAAGCTGATAAGCCAATACCCACAAACAGAAGAAGCAAAATTTATTCAGAAGAAGTAATTTAAAACTTTTACCTATAAAAAAACCAGTTCATTTGAACTGGTTTTTTGCTTAAGTCTTATTTAATCTTTGCTTGTGATTTTAGATACTCAGTATAGTCCTCTAAAATCTGCTGACCACGGAACTGCTGATATAACTTGGTTAACTCATTCAACTGTTCTGGTTGTAAAGCACTTGCGGCATTTGTATTCACCGTAGAGACCGCCACAATTACCAACTCATTAGGTAGTTGAGTCGTTGTAACTGACCACATACCTTCTTTAGTTGGCGCAGGGATACTAAACGCTGCACGTTCGATAGCACGCTTTAAACCTTGTGAACGAGCAAAAGTACCTGCATCCTCAAAAATAATTTTTGACTTTGCAACAACTTGTGCAGCAGGTTGAGTCTTAAATTCAGCTAAAGTTGATGAGATTTTCGCTTGGGCAGCCTTATATGCTTTTTCCTCAATCACCTTAGCTTTTACTTCAGCAGTTGCTTGAGCAAGTGTCTTGACTCCAGCAGCACGATAATCACGCACCTTGATCCAGATCGTATCACCATTTGCTAATTGAATACTTGATGATGCATTGCGATCACCATTTTTTACATCATCATTAAACAACTTTGCTTTTACATTTAAATCGCTTAAATAAGGATTTTGCGTTGTTAAAGTCACACCTTTCGCAGATTCAACACGAACGCCTTTAACTTCTTGAGCCACGGCATCTAATGAATCATTCCCCACAACCATTTCATTTAGACTATTCACTGTATCGCTAAATAAATTGGCTTGTTTTGTTTTCTGCACTTCAGCAATTAAGCGCGGTTTTTCAGCTTCATACGATGGAATATCAATTGCAGGAGCGTTTGCAGCGATAATATGATAACCGTACTGTGTCTTAACTGGTTTAGAAATCTGACCATTCTTCAAAGAATTAACAGCGTTATCAAAGTCTGCTGAAAACACACCAGGAGCATAAGCTTCAACTAAACCACCTTGTGTTTTAGAAGAAGGGTCTTCTGAAAATTGTGCCGCAGCATCAGCAAATGACATACCTGACTGAATTTTAGCGTATACATCGTTTGCCAATTTCTGAGCTGTCGCTGCATCTCTTGAATCCGTTGTAATCAGAATATGTTTAACTTCTCGCTTCACATCTTTCTGTTGTTTATCAACGAATGCTTTATATGCCTGCTGTAACTCAGCTTCAGAAGGAGCTACATTTGCTTGTGGCAATAATGCTGGTGTTAAAACCACATAATCAACATCAACATTAGCAACTTGTTTAAATTGGTTTTTATGCTTGTTGTAATAATCTGCAATTTCTTGATTAGAAACAGTAATACCCTTTTTGTAATCATCTAACTTAATGCTGGCTAAATGCAAAGTACGTTGTTCTGTTTGTAAATTAGCAAGTTGCTGTAAATCAGATTTACTCACCAAAGCATAATCCATCAATGTCGATGAAATCATTTTTAAAGCATGATCTTGACGCAGACTAGCAATCAAGCTTTGATTGGTCATACCAAGAGAGCGTAGATAATTTTCATAGAGCTTTTGTGAAAATTGTCCGTTTTCTTGAAAGCTAGGTTGTTGAGCCAACATTTGCTCAAGTTGCGTATCACTTAGGGAAATCCCTAGTTTTTCTGCTTGTTGTTGTAACAAGCTACGAGCAATCAGTGCATCTAATGCTTTTTCTTGAATAAGAGAGAGGTTCAAAAGAGACTCATCACCCTTTACTAAGGATAAATATTGATCTTTATAATTTTTAGTTGCTGTTTCTAATTCTTTATTAGAAATATCTTGGCCATTTACAGATTTTGCAACATCTGCTTTATTGCCTCCACTAAAATATCCTTCAATACCTACAAGCGCTAAAGGGGTCAAAAACAAAACTAGAAGGACTTTGCCAAGCCAACCCTTAATGAGTGTACGAAAAGATTCCATGAGAATTCCAATATTTTATTTCGGAGCAATTTTAACTGAAAAATAAAAGCGAATGAATGCAGAATAAAGCTCAAATCAACTTTTTCATTCGATAAATAAAAAACGCACCCGAGATGGTGCGTTTATTGATTTAAAAAGATTACGCAACTGAATCTTTCAAACCTTTACCTGGTTTAAAACTTGGTACTTTGCTAGCTTTAATTTGTAGCTCTTCACCAGTTTTAGGATTACGACCAGTACGAGCAGCACGCTCTTTAACACTAAAAGTACCAAAACCGACTAAAGTAACCGTATCACCCTTTTTTAGTGCTTCAGTGATCGATGCAATTGTTGCGTCAAGTGCCTTACCAGCATCCGACTTAGATACTCCCCCTTTTTCAGCAATCGCATCAATTAATTCTGATTTATTCATGATAAAAAATATCCTCTTAATATCGTTTGTTAAGATCCAAGGCTATAGTTTAAAAGGCCATGCCGCCTTTATAGCAATGCTTTAGGGGAGAACGCAATACTAGAAAGGCGTTTTAACCAAAATAAATACTGAAATACGACATAAACGGACGAGCGTCAGGAGTTTTTTTACTTTTTATTCAATTTGGCCTTTAATTGGTTATTTTCTTCAATTAAAGCATCAACTTTGATATGAAGCTGCACCAAAAGCTGTTCAATATGCTGTAGATCTTTAGGAGTAACCAAACCGATTCGATTTAAAGAGTGATTTACACCTGTATCTAAAATTTTTTCTACTTTGTCTTTAGTGTCAGTCACAGACTCTTTTGCCTTCTCAGTGACTTTCCCAACGGTGTTATCTGCAAAATCAACAGTTTTTGACTCAAGCTCTTCACCAACTTTTACAAGCGAGTCAAATAATTTATTTCCTTCTTCTTCAGCTCGTGAAAATGCACCTAAACCTGCCAGCCAAATTTGTTGTGTATATTTTTTGAAATCCAAAGCAGATTTTTTAGAACTCTTTGATTTTAATTTGGTTTTCACCTCGGCTTCTTCACCTGAATTTTCAAGGTTAGTGTTATCCATAGACCAATGCTCCTAAGCACTTTACAAACAGTATGTCGTATTTAACCATAAAAATGTTTTTATAATATCAAAGTTAAGACTTGATCGTTTTAAAAAACTGTTCTACAAAGCTACAAAGTCATGTAAATTAATATTAATCATTGAGCAAGGATGCTCAAGTTTATATGCTTTATGGTTGTATCTATTGACTGGTAAGGAAAAAGAGACTCATGAGTGAAACGCAACAAAGACATAGACATCCTCATTTGTTGCTAAACTTTGTTATCATTGTTTTAGAAACTTTTTTCTCATTTATCCTGACTCATGATTCAGCACTTCGTCTACAGGCGAAACGATTTATTGACCAGCGTGTAACTTTACGCATCAATAGCTATATCCCTTTCTTTGATTTTTATATTCAGTTCACAGACAAAGGATTGCTATTTGATATGCAGTCTTTAGATCGAAAAATTGACCTTGAAATCAATAGTACGCTGATCGATCTTACTAAAATATTTGTGTTTAATAATCAGCGCAGCATTCACAACATGCGACTTTTAGGTGAAACCTCACTTGCCGAAGAGTTTTTAGATTTAGCACCGCATTTGACACTCCCAAGCATATTTGCTAACTGGAAACAGTGGTTTAGTGCATTCGATGATGATGCTGAAACCTTAGCTTCTCAGCAAAGAATTGCACCCTTGCTAGATAAAATTGATCAACAACGTTCTGAAATAAACTCATTACTCGTGGAAGTTAAACAATATCAAAATCGAATCCATAGACTCCAAAAGCGCCAACGCTTGATCAATATCAGCTTTGCTGTATTTAGCTTTATTTTGATTGGTTTTTTTGTATATAATATATGGATACAATAAAAACTTTATATTTCACTTTTCACACACATATTGGCAATTAAAAAACTTGACTATTTTAGTCGGAATTCATAAAATTTAGACATCTAGTCTAACCATGTGTACCGAATCATGCGTCTTACAACTCGCGGTCGTTACGCAGTGACTGCTCTACTTGATTTAGCTTTGCAGCCAACTGAACAAACGATCACGCTTGCGGAAATAGCAGCACGCCAATCCATCTCTGTCGCTTATCTCGAACAATTATTCGCAAAGCTTAAGCGCCATGGGTTAGTTTCAAGCGTTCGTGGTGCAAATGGCGGATATCATCTTGCGCGTATTGCAAGTGAGATCACAGTGCTAGAAATCATCGAAGCTGTAAATGAAACTGTTGATGCGACTCGTTGCGACCATAAAGGAAACTGCCAAAATGGTGCAATGTGTTTAACGCATGACTTATGGCAAGAACTCTCCCACCATATTGCCGATTATCTCGCCAAAATCACACTTGCAGATTTAATTGCACGCGACAATGTACAAACTGTCGCTCTGCGCCAAAACTCTACAAGCTTTGACTCAGCTCTTTTATCGGTTACAGGTATTTGACATGAAACGTCCAATTTATCTTGATTACGCAGCAACCACTCCTGTCCTTCCTGAAGTTGCAGAACGTATGATGGAATGCTTAACCTTCGAAGGGACTTTTGGTAATCCTGCATCTCGCTCGCATGCTTATGGTTGGCAAGCCGAAGAAAAAGTTGAATACGCGCGTGAACAAGTCGCTAATCTTATCAAAGCTGATCCACGTGAAATTGTGTGGACTTCTGGTGCGACTGAATCTGATAACTTAGCACTCAAAGGTATCGCTCAGTTTTATGGTTCAAAAGGCAAGCACATTATTACAAGTAAAATTGAACATAAAGCTGTTTTAGACCCATGTCGTGAGCTTGAAGAAGAAGGCTTTGAAATCACCTATCTCGAGCCAGAACCACGTACAGGTCTAATTACACCTGAAATGGTAAAAGCTGCTTTACGTCCAGATACGATCCTTGTTTCACTTATGATGGTGAATAATGAGATTGGTACAATTACTGACGTTGCTGCAATCGGTGAATTAACACGTGCGAATAAAACATTCTTCCACGTAGATGCCGCTCAAGCTGCTGGAAAAGTAGATATCGATCTTTCAACTATGAAAATCGATTTAATGAGTTTCTCTGGTCATAAAATTTATGGTCCTAAAGGTATCGGTGCATTATATGTTCGTCGTAATCCACGCGTTCGCTTAAAAGCGCAAATGCATGGTGGTGGTCATGAACGTGGTATGCGCTCTGGTACTTTACCAACACATCAAATCGTTGGTTTAGGTGAAGCGTTCGAAATTGCTGGTAAAACCATGCATGCTGAACAAGAACGTCTACGCCAATTACGCGACAAACTTTGGAATGGCTTACAAGACTTAGAACAAGTTTTCTTAAATGGCCACCCTACTCAAAACGTTGCAAATTATTTAAATGTCAGCTTCAACTTTGTTGAAGGTGAATCTTTAATGATGGCATTGAAAGATGCAGCCGTTTCAAGTGGTTCTGCATGTACTTCTGCAACACTTGAACCATCATATGTATTACGTGCTCTAGGTTTATCTGATGAATTGGCACATAGTTCAATTCGCTTTAGCTTTGGTAAGTACACCACTGAAGCTGATATCGATCACGTATTGACAATTACCAAAGCTGCTGTTGAGAAACTTCGTGAACTTTCTCCGCTTTGGGATATGTACAAAGAAGGTATCGACCTTTCAACAGTTGAATGGGCTGAACACTAATTCATTGAACTTGAATTGAAAAACGTGTTTTAACCCTCATATTAATATTAGGCTGACCCCGAGGTTTGGAGAAGCAAAATGGCTTATAGTGAAAAGGTAATTGATCATTACGAAAATCCTCGTAATGTGGGTGTTTTGGATAAAAATGCTGAAAACGTTGGCACAGGCATGGTCGGTGCACCAGCTTGTGGTGATGTAATGCGCTTACAAATCCAAGTCGATGATAATGGCGTAATTGAAGAAGCTCGCTTCAAAACTTATGGTTGCGGTTCTGCAATCGCATCAAGCTCCCTTGTAACTGAATGGTTAAAAGGTAAAACTCTTGATGAAGCTCAAGCAATCAAAAACATTGATATTGCAACAGAGCTTGCCCTTCCACCAGTAAAAGTACACTGCTCTGTATTGGCTGAAGATGCGATTAAAGCTGCGATTGAAGATTATCGTGGCAAAAAAGCGAAAGCTTAATAGTTTAACGACGTAACACATTGGAGTTTTCATGATCCATTTAACTGAAAATGCTGCGACTCACATCAGCAATTACCTACAGAATCGTGGTAAGGGTGAAGGCATTCGTGTTGGTGTGAAAACTTCGGGTTGCTCTGGATTAGCTTATGTACTTGAGTTTGTTGACGATGTTGACACACATGATCAAGTATTTGAGCAGTTCGGTGTTAAAGTTTTTGTGGATCCTAAAAGCTTAGTTTATCTCGAAGGTTTAGAGATGGACTATGTTAAAAATGGTCTCAATGAAGGCTTTGAGTTCAACAACCCAAATCAAAAAGGTGAATGTGGCTGTGGTGAATCATTTACAGTCTAAAACTACATCACCCTCTTTTTTATTCATTAAAACAGTGTGTTCCGCACTGTTTTAATGTATTTATCAATAGCGGAATTCATCTCCCATGAATCATTTTGAGTTGTTCCAATTACCCGAAGCACTCGATATAGATTTGGCAGCTTTAAAAAAACAGTTTTTGAATTTGCAACAGCAATATCATCCAGATAAAGCTGCTGACAAAGATCAGGCGTTAATTAAGTCAAGTGAAATCAATCAAGCGTTTAAAGTACTTTCACAAGTTGATAGTCGTGCTGCATATTTACTTGCTTTAAAAAAGCAAGATCACCATCTTGATCAATCCATCAATGATTTTGAATTTCTACAATCAGCACTTGAGATGCGCGAGCAACTTGATGAGGCTAGATCAACAGATCAATTACGTACATTAAAAGTAGACGTTCAACAATGGATTGATGGATTAGTCCGCGAATTCAAAATTGATTATGCTGACGAAGATTGGGCTGAAGCTCGTGATACGGTACGTAAATTACGCTTTTTCCAACGCGTAATGAGCGATATTGATAAAGCCGAAGATCGCATGTTAGACGAAGAAGATAGCTTCGACTTAGATGATGATTTTTAGTCTGCCGTTACCAATTATTTTCAAGGGATACCTCACGCATGGCACTTTTGCAAATTGCTGAACCTGGTCAATCTACTGCGCCGCACGAACATCGAATTGCGATCGGTATAGACTTAGGAACAACCCACTCTTTAGTGGCGACAGTGCTATCGGGAAAACCGAAAGTTCTACAAGACGATAAAGACCGAGTTTTACTCCCTTCTATCGTTCATTATGCAAAGGATACAACTACATTCGGCTATGAAGCTAAGCCGTACATGTTGACTGATCCTAAAAATACAATTGTTTCTGTTAAGCGTTTCATGGGACGTTCTCAAGCAGATATTAAATTCCAACATCCTTATGTGCTTGTTGGTGCTGAAAATGAAATGCCAGCATTTGAAACTGCTGCAGGTCGAAAAACACCTGTTGAGATTTCCGCTGAGATTTTAAAAGAATTAAAAGAACGTGCTGAGGCAAGCTTAAAAAATCCAGTTAATGGTGCAGTTATTACCGTTCCTGCATATTTTGATGAAGCACAACGTCAAGCGACTCGTGATGCTGCTCAATTAGCTGGTTTAAATGTATTGCGCTTACTCAATGAACCAACAGCTGCTGCTGTAGCTTATGGTTTAGATCAGGATACCAATCTCAGTACAGATCGTAATTATGTAATTTATGATCTAGGTGGTGGTACGTTTGACGTATCTATCTTGCGCTTCTCACAAGGTGTGTTTGAAGTATTAGCCACAGGTGGTCATACTGCATTAGGTGGTGATGACCTCGACCGCTTAATCGTGAAATGGGCAAAAAAACAGCTTCGCATTGAAACTCTAAGTGATGAAGAATACGCAGTTTTTGTCGTTGCTGCACGCCAAGCTAAAGAACAACTCACTGATTATGAATCTGCTGAATTAAAATTATTCGATGATCGTCTAGTTTTGGATCGTCCAACATTTGAATCAATCATTCAGGTCGCACTCGATAAAACAATCAGTGTATGCAAACGCGTATTACGCGATGCAAAACTTGAATTAGATGAAATTGAACATGTTGTTTTAGTTGGTGGTTCTACTCGTTCTTATGCAGTACAAAAAGCAGTTCGCGATATATTTAAACGTGAACCTTTATGTACAATTAATCCAGATGAAGTAGTTGCAATTGGTGCATCAATCACAGCAAATCAGCTCATCGGTAACAGCCAAGATGGCTCTTTATTGCTTGATGTTACTCCACTCTCATTAGGTTTAGAAACTATGGGCGGTCTGGTAGAGCGTTTGATTTCGCGCAATACAGCAATTCCTGTAGCTCGCCGTCAAGAATTCACGACTTATCAAGATGGACAAACTGCCATGCTGATTCATGTCGTACAAGGTGAACGAGATTTAGTTGAACATTGTCGTTCACTAGGTCGCTTTGTTTTGCATGGCATTCCACCGATGACAGCTGGTCAAGCGCGTATTGAAGTTACATTCCAAGTTGATGCTGATGGTTTACTAACAGTATCTGCAAAAGAAACAACTTCTGGTGTTCAAGCACAAATTGATATCAAACCTTCTTATGGTTTATCAGCTGCAGATACGGAACGTCTATTAATTGAAGGTTTCCAGCATGCTGAAGAAGATAAACAACTTCGCCATTTGCAAGAAACAAAAGTTGAAGCAGAACGTGAATTAGAAGCTCTAGAACAAGCTTTAAAAGCTGATAAAGATTTACTTTCTCAGCAACAAGCTCGTGATTTAATTCTTGCTGCTGAAGCACTTAAAGCTCGCTTGAAAACCAATGAGTTAGAAGCAATTGAAAATGCTGTTCAACAACTTAAAACTCACAGCGATGCGTTTGCAGCACTTCGTATGAATCGACATATTGACCATGCCTTAAAGGGTACAAAACTCGAAGATTGGTCAAACTCAAACTAAAGGTATAGGTGATCAATATGCCACGTATTAAAGTTCTCCCTCATGCTCAATTCTGTCCTGAAGGTGCAGAATTCGAAGTGGAAAAAAATGCAAATTTATGCCAAAGCTTACTTAAGCAAGGCATCAAAATTGAACATGCATGCGATATGTCATGCGCATGTACCACATGTCACGTCATTGTCCGTAAAGGTTTTGACAGTCTCGAAGAAATGAATGACGTGGAAGCCGATTTACTTGACCGTGCATGGGGTTTGGAGCCAGACTCTCGCCTTTCGTGTCAAGTTGAAATTGTTGATGAAGATTTAGAAATTGAAATTCCTAAATACACAATCAACCATGCTTCAGAAAATCACTAAATTTTCAAAAATTAGTGACATAAAAAAACTCCTCTAAATGAGGAGTTTTTTTATGTGGTAGAGTTTTGCATACAGAAGAAAAAAAATAATCTATTGCTTAACCTCATCATCGAGATTTAAACGTGGAATGCCTTGTGCATTGGTAATTTTTTGCTGTGTTTTGATTCTCTGAATCATTTTCTCTAGAATTTCTACCAGCTCAGGGTATTCATAATTTTGTACTTCTTCAAAATTCAGCACCAAATGAAAACCCTTATATTCAAAATCAAACCATTTTTGTGTATCTGATTTTTTGCCTGTGAATTTCTCCATGACTTGCCATGTTTTCACAGGACCTTGAATCCCTTTCAAATAGATCGGCACTTTAGGAACACACAGAAATTCATTTTTAATTAACTGATGTGTATCATCTGCAATCAAAATTTCATCAACTTCAGCAGCTGATTGCAAACGGGCTGCCAGATTTACATCACGACCTACAATCGTATATGCCATACGATGTGAAGCACCATAATTTCCAACGTGACAATATCCCGTACTTATTCCCATGCGAATATGTAATGCTGGATAACCCATTTTTTTCCAGCGTTCGCGTAGCAATTTCATCTGTTGGCGCATTGCGATAGCCATTTCAACACAAGACTTCGCATCTTGTTCTACGCCTTGAGAGTTTGGATCACCAAAGAAAATCAGGATCGCATCACCCATAAACTTATCGACGGTTGCTTCATACTGTTTTGCAATTTCCGTCATATGACTTAAATAATCATTTAATAAGAAGGCTAAATCATCTGGAATTAAGCTTTCAGAAAGCTCTGTAAAACCTTGAATATCAGAGAAGAAGATCGTTAATTTTTTACGTTTATATTCAATTTTAGCTTCAGCCTCGCCACGCATAATCGACTGCCACAACTGTAATGGAGCATAACGACTTAGTTGATTTGCAAAGGCAATATAACGAGTCATCTGATTATGATAATGCTGACGTTGCTGACCTAGAATATTCAAACGACGATGTTGATAGTAGTTACCAATCACAATGAACATCATCAATCCAAGTAAACTCACCACTGTAAGTTCAGGATTAGTCGGTTCAAAATATTCTTCCGCACCAAATATAAAAAATGTTGAAAAATAAAAGGTCAGCACACCAATCAAAATAATTAATGATGCTACTGGCAAAGTAATTTTATTGTTTAAACCTACATAAAGTAGTGCAAATAGGATTGTAAATGTAGGTACTAGGCTTAAATGTAATCCAGCTAAAACAATGGCAACGATAACAGCTTCTATGCCAAATAAAACGTTCTTCTCTGTATCACGATCAAATTTGTATTGAAGCCATTTTTCAAGCTTAGGAGACAGTAAAAAGAAAACTAATAAAATTGGAAGAATATAGAGTTGGTGATTAGCGCTAGAAGAAGTAAAAGTATAAATAACCAAAATTAATGACAAAATCGAATATCCCATCAAACGATGGAAATAAGCGAACTGTCTAGGTTCTTTATCGATTAACCTATCTAGTGGCACCCTCTACTCCTTCCTTATCTAAGAAGACCTACAATCCTCTTGACTAA
The DNA here is from genome assembly GCF_027854795.1 of Acinetobacter sp. AOR34_HL. Taxonomy (NCBI): domain Bacteria; kingdom Pseudomonadati; phylum Pseudomonadota; class Gammaproteobacteria; order Moraxellales; family Moraxellaceae; genus Acinetobacter; species Acinetobacter sp. AOR34_HL. The sequence continues at coordinate 28,993 of NZ_JAKTID010000039.1, forward strand.
ATCAGTCCATGCGCCAATCAAATGGCATATCACCCTGACCACGTAATGCAAGCATAAGGGTTTGACGCATATGAGCAAGAACATCGCTGCTGTATGGTACAGCTGGAGTACCCCAAACTGGTTTAGGCCACGCAACATCATTTTGATAACGTACAACATGATGAAAATGAAGCTGTGGTACAACATTACCAAGTGCCGCTACATTCATCTTGTCAGCACGGAATACGCGAGAAAGCTGACTAGACAACCAACTCGATTCACGTAAAAATTGTTCCTGATCAGCTTGACTGAGTTCATATAACTCAGTGATTCCAGGAACACGTGGTATAAGAATTAGCCAAGGAAATTGCATATCATTCATTAAACGACATGTTGAAAGCGGAAAGTCGCCTACAAAAAATGTATCTTGAGCAAGTTGTGGATGCAAACTAAACATATCTTTATAAATGATGCAAAATAATAATGGTCAATACTATCACATCAGTTGTGATGTGAATATTATTAGTAACCTGTTTGATTACAAATAACAATGATTTTCCTCAGTTATTGATGCATCATCCGACCAAAAAATGATTCTGTATCGAATGATACTTCTCCCCTCAAATCTGATTTTCTAATTAGCCATTCAACTCACTTAATAACTTGTTCAACAAGGTCACAATAAACTGGATACGCTCTTCATATTCTGACAAATGAACTGTCAATTTCAATCGCTGACCACCCTCCATACGATAGTGAGTTGGATTCTTCTGCATCAACTGAATGATACTGATTGCTTGTACAGGTGTATCAGGAGAAAACTCGATATACCCACCGTTTGTATTCACATCGACTTTTGTAATTCCAAGTTGTTCCGCTTTAAGGCGCACTTGATGAACGCTGAACAACTGTTTAACTGCTTGAGGTGGAATACCAAAACGGTCAATCAACTCCATTCGGATATTATCCAGTTTCTCTTGTGTGTCTGTATTACTAATACGCTTGTAGAACAATAAGCGTTGATGAACATCGCCCAAATAATCATCTGGAATCAATGCTGGCATATGTAAGTTAATTTCAGCGGTAAGTGAAAGCGGAGCATCGAAATTAGGAGTTTTACCTTTTTGAATCGCCTTGGTTGCCTTTTCAAGCATCTCCATATACAAGCTGTAGCCAATTGCTTGCATTGAACCACTTTGCTGCTCACCTAAGAGCTCACCAGCACCGCGAATCTCTAAATCTTCTGTCGCCAGCATAAAACCAGCACCAAGTGTTGAAGCTCTTTGAATTGCATCTAAACGTTTTTCGGCATCACCTTTCAAATGTTTGAGTGATGGTACGAGCAAATAAGCATAGGCTTGGTGATGTGAACGCCCAACACGACCGCGAAGTTGATGCAACTGGGCCAAACCTAGTTTATCGGCACGTTCTATAATGATTGTATTGGCATTCGGTACATCAATACCCGTTTCTATAATCGTAGAGCAAACCAGTACGTTGTATTCTTTGTGGTAGAACTGCTGCATGACTTGTTCAAGTTCACGCTCACGCATTTGTCCATGAGCAACTGCTACACGAGCTTCTGGAACCAAGGTTCGAATACTTTCTGCAGCTCGTTCTATTGTATCGACTTCATTATGTAAGAAGTAGACTTGTCCACCACGCAATAATTCACGCAGAATTGCCTCTTTCACAGAGTCATCCGTATGCTCTTGAACAAAAGTTTTTACGGCTAAACGGCGTGCTGGTGGCGTCGCAATAATAGATAAATCACGCATTCCAGAGAATGCCATATTCAAGGTACGAGGAATTGGGGTTGCTGTGAGCGTAAGCATATCCACATCGGCACGAAGTGCTTTGATACGCTCTTTATCACGCACACCAAAACGATGTTCTTCATCGACGATCATTAAACCTAAATTTTTAAACTGTACATTTTCTTGCAGAATTTTATGGGTTCCGACCACGATATCAACTTTGCCATCAGCCAAATCTTCAATGATTTTTAGATGCGTTTTGTTGCTTCCGAAACGTGATAAAACTTCGATACGAACTGCTGTATCCGCAAAGCGATCTTTGAATGACTCATAATGTTGTTGCGCAAGTAAGGTCGTCGGTACCAAAACTGCAACTTGTTTATTGTTTTGTACTGCTACAAAGGCTGCTCGCATCGCAACTTCAGTTTTTCCAAAACCAACATCACCACAAACCAAACGATCCATAGGTTTCGCAAGTTGCATGTCATGAAGAGTTGATTCAATCGCATTGGCTTGGTCTAGTGTCTCCTCATAAGCGAAGCCACTTGCGAATTGCATATATGCCGTGTGATCTAGCTCAAATGCAAAACCTGGTTTTGATTGTCGACGAGCTTGTATATGCAATAACTCAGCCGCTACATCATGAATTTGCTCTAAGGCTTTGCGCTTAGCTTTACTCCATGTATCTGTACCCAACTTGTGCAAAGGTGCAAGATCAGGATCTCCACCACTATAGCGACTGATCAAATGTAAATTGGTGACAGGAACATAGACCTTAGCCCCATCAGCATAATCAAGTTGTAAAAACTCATGATCTTGCTGATCAATCTCTAAAGTGACTAATCCAGCATAACGTCCAACACCATGATCAATATGTACGACAGGCGCACCTATACTCAGTTCGGTTAAACTCCGAATTAAAAACTCTTCGGAAACTTCTTGCTGACGTTTTCGTCTACGTTGAACAACTCTGTGTTCGTAAAGTTGATTTTCAGATATAACTGATAATTGATCTGTGAGAAGTAAACCACGGTCTAAAGGAGCACTGGTAATCGCAACTTTTAGCTTATCCTTTTGGAATTGAGCAAAGCTATCGACTGTTTGAATTTCTCCTAAAACTGAGCGCAGCGCATCTTTTAAAGTTTCGCGTCGTCCTGCACTTTCAGCGACTAAAAGCACAGGAAATTTAATTTGATCGATATAATTTTTAACAGCTTGAAAAGGCTGCTCTTTTTTAGGATCTACAGCGAGTTTTGGAGGTTGCTCTGCTGATAAATTTAGAACACCAGCTTTCTCGTCGAAAGTATCTGCCGAAGCAAGAATTCTTGGAAATTGATTTAATGCCTGCAAAACATGATTAGGCATTAAAAATAGATCTTCAGGAGGTAGGATCGGTTGATCAATATTGTGTCGACGATCTTCGTAACGACGAACGACTTCCTTCCAAAAACTAATTAATTCATCTTCAACTTCATTATTTGTAATGACAACGCAATTCTTTGGTAAGTATGTCATTAACATACTTTGCGCTTCCATTAACTTTTTATCAAAAAATAAAGGAAAATAAAACTCTAACCCCGGTGTTGCTATACCTTCGAGTACATCTTGATAGATAGGATTTTTCTTGGGATTTGCGGTAGGAAAACTTTCCGCATAGCGATCTCGGAATGTTGATCTACCTTCTTTGAGAGGGAACTCTTTGGCAGGTAATACAGTAAAATTCTTTAATGATTCAGTTGTTCTTTGCGTTTCAGGATCGAAAAACTTCAGGCTTTCAATTTCATCATCAAATAAGTCGATACGAATAGGTTGATCTTGTCCAGATGCATATATGTCCATAATACTGCCACGAACTGCAAACTCACCATGATCATAAACAGTATCAACTAAGCGATAACCAGCTTGGACTAATTGTTTTTTCTGTGCTTCTAAATCAAGTTTTTGACCAACTTTAATATCAAAATGCTCACCAACAACCCATGAGTAAGGTGCAACACGTTGAGCCAAAGTACTAGCAGAAATTAATAAAATCCCCTTTTGTGGCATATTAGATAAAATAGCCAAACGCTCGGAGACGATATCTTGGTGCGGAGATAAGCGATCATATGGCAAAATTTCCCAGTCAGGAAAGATTGTTGGTTTTATGCCATAAAATTCAAGCTCACTTTCAAGCTGTGCAAGATGTTGATTATTTCGTGCAACAATTACATATAAATTAGAATTCTGAGTGGCAATTTCTTTGAATAGTAGTGCAGCAGATGACCCAAGAAGCGAACCAATCCAGCGTTTTTCGCCAGCTTTGAATTGTTGTAAGTTTAATTGAGAGATTTCTTGTTGAAACATAGAGAAAATCGTGCAATTTAAAGGACAAGTGGCTTAGTTTAGCATGATGTTTTTTAGATAAATAAGAAATTCTATATTTGATAATTATCATTGAATTTCACTTAGGCTATTTTTGAAGATTAATAAAAAGATCGCATTTTGATAGTTCAATTTTAAAATCTAAATTTATAATCCAAGCTTTATGCTCACTAAATTGAATCTCTTTGCATAAAAAAAGCACTCTTCAACTCACTCAGAAAAGTGCTTTTTATAAACTCATTTACTTTTAAGAAGCAAATTTTGCATTTGGAAAGAAACGGTTTTCAATCGTGTCATAGCACCATTGGAAAATAAATGTATAAACCAGAATACACATGGTCAAAGCAAAATCTAGAATCAATGCTTCGATAAATGACATATTCATCATATAAGCAATAATTGGAATAGTTGCGAGCATCAAACCGCCCTCAAACCCAATAGCATGCATAATACGAACAGGTATCGTTCTTTCCCACTGATATTTAAACTCAATTTTCTCGAAATAGTGATTAAATATCATATTCCAGATCACTGAAATAACAGCCATGATCACACCTAAAACACCTGTGATCTCAAGTGGCATACTAAAAATAAAACTTAACGCGATAGCGATGATGACCAATAAAATCACTTCATAACTGATCGCATGAATGAGCCTTCTTTTGGAAATCAACATTTTTAAAACACTCTTTTGTTTGGATATGGCTCATTTTATTTTTATAATTTTGATCAATCCAATCAGATTCTTTCAGTTTTATTGACAGATGAATATAAATCAAGAACAACTACTCATGTTCCAAACCGTCATGGAAACAGGTTCATTTTCAGCAGCAGCACGAAAGTTAGGTAAAGTCCCATCTGCGATAAGCATGTCGATTGCAAACTTAGAAATTGATTTAAACCTCAATTTATTTGACCGTATCGGACGAGAACCTATTCCTACTGATGCAGCAAAAATGCTGTATGAAAAAACTCATTTGCTTTTGATTGAAATGAATCAATGGAAACAGCATGCTCACGAGTTGAGTAATGGTCTGGAATCCACATTAAATATTGTCGTGGTATCAGAACTATTGCACACCAATTGGACAGATTACATCACATTGCTCGAACAAAACTTTCCGAGTTTAGCAATCAATATTGTCTCTGCCCCACAGGAAGATGCCCTGCAAATGCTACTTGATCAAACCGCCCAGTTAGCACTGATGTTTGAACGGGAGCATTTAGATAGTCGGGAACAGTTTGTTGAATTAAAAAGAGAGGCTTTGGTTCCTGTTATTGCAAAACATCATCCTCTTGCTCAACTCAAACAAGTGTCATTTGAGCAAATGGTGCAAACCCGTCAGATTGTGGTGGCGAGTCGAGACCATACCATCAAGCCTGAACTGTTATTTTCCAAAGATTACTGGCGCACCGATAACCATCATTCCGCCTGCATGATGATTGTGCGAAATCTTGGCTGGGGAGTATTGCCTCTTGAAATGTTTAATGAAAATCCAGAATTGAAGAAAAAGTTAAAAATCATGGAACTTTATGATTTTACGCCAAAGTTTGAATATTATGTAGACTTGGTCTGGAGCCGTGAAAGTGATCTGGGTGCAGCAGCACGTTTCTTAATTGAACATGTTCGCCAAAAACGTCAGCTTGACCACAAATAATCAAAAGCGAATAGATAAATCTTAATCTGTAATGAAAGCAGGGCTTTGCTTTCACGGAGATTATGCTATAACAGAAGTTACCAATAATATTGTTTAGCAAGAAACCTATAGCAATGACTGAATCTGCATTACATCAATTAAAAAAATTAACCACTGTGGTTGCTGATAGTAGCGATCTGGAAGCGATTGAAAAATTCCGCCCTTTGGACGCGACTACCAATCCATCTCTGATCACGGCTGCTGCTGAACAACCAGAAAGTAAAGAACTGATTGAAGATGCCTATGCACAGGCAAAACAAGAAGGTTATCAAAGTGATGAACTGATTGAACGCACCATTGATATTTTAACTGTGAAATTTGGTGTTGAAATTTTAAAGCTGATTGATGGCCGTGTATCAACTGAGGTAGATGCCTCACTGTCTTATGATACCGAAGCGACGATTGCCAAGGCACGTGAACTCTCCAAGCTTTATCAGGGCTATGGCATTGAACAGTCACGCATCCTGATCAAGATTGCGTCAACATGGGAAGGCATTCAAGCAGCTAAAGTTTTAGAGGCTGAAGGGATTCCATGTAACCTAACATTATTGTTTGGTTTGCATCAGGCACAAGCTTGCGCAGATGCCAAAGTCACGCTGATTTCCCCATTTGTAGGTCGTATTCTGGATTGGTATAAAAAAGCTGAGGGTGTTGATCAATATCCTATTGAAAAAGACCCTGGAGTGCTGTCGGTTAAGAAAATCTATAACTACTACAAACAACACGGCATTCCAACACAGGTCATGGGTGCAAGCTTCCGCAGCACAGCGCAAGTTTTAGGCTTGGCAGGTTGTGATTTATTGACCATTGCGCCAAATTTATTGGCGCAACTGGAACAGGATCAGCAAACGGTTACAGCTCAACTCAGTACCGAAGCAGCACAACAGGCAGAAAAAATTGAACGTCCTGCCCAAAGCAAAGAAAGCTTTAAGGCAGAACTTGAACACGACTTGATGGCTTTCCAGTTACTGCAAAGCGGTATTGATGGCTTTATCAAGGCGCGTGACCAGCTCAGTTTATTACTGCGCCAATCTTTTGGTATTGATGCTGAAATCAAGCCTTAATTAGTCGATTTTTCAACTATAAAAAACCGATTTTTGTTACTATAGCAAGAATCGGTTTTTTAATGAGTTGATTGTGTTTGGTATCACAGATTTAACCGCTTACATCATTGGTACAGTGTTGATCATCTTATTACCTGGCCCCAACTCGTTATATGTAATGTCGGTTGCCTCACGTTATGGGATCCGAACAGGTTTTTGGGGTGCATTAGGCGTATTAACAGGTGATTCTATTTTAATCCTGCTGACTATTTTTGGAGCAGCATCCCTGTTACAAGCTTTTCCAATTTTATTTGTGATTTTAAAAATAATCGGGGGTGCCTACTTAGCCTATTTAGGTTTTAAATTATTACAGGGCGCTTATCAAACATGGAACACACCACAACAGCATGCTGAACTGCCTGATTTACCTCAATTAGATCAAGTTCATCCTTACCGTACAGCATTGAGTATCAGCTTGCTTAATCCCAAAGCCATCCTATTTTTTCTGTCTTTCTTTGTGCAGTTCGTCAAGCCAGACTATGCCTATCCTGCATTAAGTTTTTTAATTCTGGCGATTATTCTGCAATTGATTAGCTTTAGTTATTTAACCGCCTTGATCTTTTCTGGTATTAAATTGGCAGCTTTCTTTAAACATAACCTTAAACTGGCAGCAAGTGGTATTTGTCTGGTCGGTATCCTGTTTTTTGGTTTCGGTCTTAAACTCGCAAGCTCAACGCTGGCTTAATGCTACTTTTGATCGAATGATCAATTTATCCAATCATTTTAGAACTACGATTTAGCGGATATTAACGATATACTTTTCAACAAATTTTAATCAACTATAGATGCATAGATGCAACGCCTTATTCAAGATTTTTCCATTCCTGCGGTATTTGCTGGTTTTATCACCTTTTTAATCGGGATTAGCGTTTCTGCGGTCTTGGTGATCCAAGGCGCACAATCTTTAGGGGCAAATACAGCACAAATCAGCTCTTGGTTTTGGGCACTGGGTTTGGCAATTGGTCTATCAGGCTTAATCCTGTCATGGAAATATAAATATCCCGTTGCAACAGCATGGTCGACCCCTGGGATTGCGTTGATTATCGCTTCTACAGGACATTACGATTTATATGAGGCTATAGGTGCTTTCCTTGTCTGTGGGGTTGCAATCGCACTAGTTGGATTCTCAGGTATTTTCCAAAAGTTATTAGCACATATTCCTCAAAGTCTAACTTGTGCCATGTTGGCAGGAATTTTATTAAAATTTGGAATTCAGATATTTAGTAGCTTAGAAACTCACCTTGGTTTCATTCTTAGCATGCTCATTATTTATCTGGTTTCAAAACGCTTATTTCCTCGATATAGCATCGTATTTACCGTAATCTTAGGTGCAGCAATTTGCCCACTGTTTATTGATTTTAAACTTCAAGCAATTTCTTGGTCACTCACTCAACCGATTTGGATGCAGCCGTCATTTTCTTGGTCCGCAATTCTTGGTTTAGCATTACCCTTGTTTGTAATTAATATGACCTCACAAAACTTGCCTGGGATTGCGATGATCAAGAGTTATGGCTATCAACCGCATGTCAATCAACTGGTCGGCTGGACGGGTGTTGCCCATACCATCTTTGCCCCGTTTGGCTGTTTTTCGATAAATTTGGCTGCGATTAGTGCGGCTGTCAGTCTGGATGATCAAGTTCACCCTGACCCCGCCAAACGTTACATTGCTGGCATCAGTTGCGGCGTTTTCTATATTTTGATGGGACTGTTTGCAGCAACGCTGGTTAGCCTGCTAATGTCATTTCCACAAATCTTTATTGTGGCGTTGGCTGGAATTGCCCTGTTTGCAACCATTAGCCATAACGTTGCACTTGCTTTTGCCGATGTCGAAGAACGTGAAGCCGCCTTGCTGACTTTTTTATGTAGCGCTTCTGGTGTGCAGTTCTGGGGGATTGGTTCTGCTTTTTGGGGATTGATCTTAGGTATTTTTGTTTTAATCTTATTCAAGTTTAAACTCAAAAATAAGCCTTAGTATCCTAAGGCTTATTTAAGAATATAATTGGCTAACCGTTATTTTTCATCCAAATCTTTCTGCGCCTCTTCATCATTTAAAATGCGTCCAGCCTGTTTAGGTCGAATTAATGGTGCAGTTGGACGTGGATGTGCATTGGTATATTGCAGACCCACACCTGCATAAACGTCATCCGCAGCGATTTCTGTTTCAAAACGCTCATCATCACGCTCACGAATTTCATCGGTGATGCGCTGAACCTCATCTTCATCGACACCCAGTTCTTGCAAAATCACGCCGCCAAACTTGATTGCAGATTCAAAGGTTTCACGAATCATATAATCCACTTTTTGCTTGACTAAATAAAGTGAGTGTTCGCGGTCATAGGAACGTACCAGCAGCTTGGCCAGTGGAAATTCGTGCGTCACCAGCTTCACAATTCGATTGGTGGTTTCTTTACTATCGACACACACCACGATTGCCTGCGCCGTAGCAGCCCCTGAAGCATGCAGAATATCCAGACGGCAACCATCACCATAATAGATTTTAAAACCGAATTTTTCCGCGTTTTGAATCATGTCAATGTCATTATCAATAATGGTGACATCAACGCCTCTTGCCAGTAATAATTGACTGGTCACCTGTCCAAAACGGCCAAAACCAATCATTAGAATACTGCCACTCAAGCCTTCAGCAATATTGACATTGTCTAAATTGATCTGATCTTTGGTTTCGGTAAAACGTTTAAACACAATGCCTAAGATTGGAGTCAATACCATAGACAGTACAATAATTGCTGTTAGATTCGACTTAACGGTATTATCAATGACTTGAGCGGAGACAGCAGTAGAAAACAGAGCAAAGGCAAACTCACCACCTTGAGCCATCAATAAAGCACGATCCAAAGCTTCCGTATGCCTACTTTTGGTCAGGCGAGCAACAATATAGATCATCAGTGCCTTGGCAAACATCATCGCCAACACACCACTTAGAATAAGCTGCCAGTTTTGGGCAACCACGGACAAGTCAAGCGACATCCCGACCCCGAGGAAAAACAGGCCCAGTAACAGCCCTCGGAATGGTTCAATATCCGCCTCGATTTGATGCCTGAATGTTGATTCAGATAACAACACACCTGCAAGAAAAGCACCCATCGCCATAGACAAACCACTGACTTGCATCAGCAATGCAGCACCCAGCACAACCAGCAGCGCTGCTGCGGTCATGACTTCCCGCGCCTTTGCAGCCGCCAGCAATCTAAACAGAGGATTCAGCAACCAGTAACCTGCTGCAATCAAACCTGCAATTGCAATTAAACCAATACCAATATTTTCTAAACGCGCCGAGGTACTTTCAACCACATGGTTGGGCGCCATAAATGCTACGATAGCCAATAAAGGTACAATCAATAAATCTTCAAACAATAAAATGGCAACAATCTTCTGGCCCTGTGGCTGGGCAATATCACCCCGATCTCCCAGTGACTGCATCACAATTGCTGTTGAAGTGAGTACAAAACCAGCCGCCCCAATAAAAGCCACCTGCCATGTGAAGCCAAATAATAGCCCCACACCTGTTAATGCGGTCGCACAGACTACTATCTGCAATGTCCCCAGGCCAAAGATTTCGCGTCTGAGTCCCCATAAATGTGAAGGCTGCATTTCTAGACCAATCACAAACAGGTACATGACAATCCCTAATTCTGCAATATGTAAAATTGATGTGGAGTCGTGGAAAAAAGCAAAGCCAAATGGTCCAATGATCAAGCCTGCAATTAAGTAACCCAATACCGACCCCAAACCTATTCGTTTAAAAATAGGGACTGCAATCACAGCCGCGGCCAATAAAACCACGGGTGCAATTAAGCTAATTGAATGTGCCTCTGAACTCATGTTGTTCTCATTTTTATCAATGCGATTTTATTCTATGTGAAAGCTTAAAAGACTGATATATCATTTATGAGACATAACCTATCAATTCATTTATTTTCATGCGGATAGAAACAAAAAAGCCGTCAACCATGACGACTTTTTTGTGTTCATCTTGAAAATCTAAAGTTATAGCTCACGCACCACTACGCTTTTTGCGATTTTGTCATGCCAACCTTGTTTTTTGCTATCGAATGCAATCCAGATAAAACCTAGAAAGAAAACCAGCGTAGATGGGAAATAACCGATATAACGAAGAATGGCTTGCCCAACCGTCAGGTTTTCACCTGTTTTTTCATCCAGTACCTTTAAACGTAATAACCGTTTTCCAGGTGTACCTGCAAATTTAACCCAACAAAAAATATAGAACACTGCCATCAAAATTTGCCAAAACCAATCTGATGCTGTAGTCATTTGAAATGAATAGCTCGTTGCTTCCCTACCAAATAAAAGCGTAATTGGTAGCAAAGCAACAACGACAATGATTGAGTCGATAATGGAAGCAACTAAACGAATCCAAAAACCAGCATATTCGTATTTATAAGACATTTACCCCTCTCCTTTTTCTTTGTAAATATTCATAAACATTGAAGAATAATAAACTTCTCTTAATTTTATTTATATTGAATTTTGTTTTAGTTCTCTTTCAAAGAAATCTAAGGTTCGCTGCCAAACGACTTTCGCCTCGGGTAAACCTCGACTCACACTGCGGAAACCATGCGGCATATTATAAGTATAAGCTTCTACACGATCACCTAACTGATTAATGAGTTTGTTACGTTTCGTTGCTGGGCAAAATGGGTCTACAGTTGACCAATGACCTTGTAGAATTCGGATATCATCTAAGGATTCTTTTTTCGGTACACCTGCACCCTGAATGCCCAAAGAATGATGATAAACCACAGGTGCAAGCATATCCTCACGTTTTGCCATTTGGATAACGTAACCACCTGTTAAGCATTGACCAAGCATACCAAGTCGACCATTTGAGCGTGGGTCAGCCTTTAATGCATCAAGTAATACATGAATCTCTTGATTAACATCACTATCAGCGGCATTGATCCGCCCAGCCTTACTGACCATTGCACGAATACAGTATTTAACTGCACCTCCACTAAATAAATTGGGTACATAAACCAAATAGCCGCGGTCTGCTAAATCTTGAGCATCTTCACGATAGACATCAAGTACGCCAAACAACTCATGTAGCAATAAAATAGCAGGTACTTTTTCTGATTTTTCAGCAGGTGCATAAACTTCTACTTCTATGTCACGTGTGGGTAATGTGATTGTTTTTATTTCCATGTTAATGATCCATCTTGTTTTAAAATTAATCACATACTATTTATGACAATATTAATTGTCAAATAAAAAAAGATGCTATAAACATCCTTTCTATGAGATTTCCAATTTCTGTTTTTCAATCATTTAAATGATGCTTAACACTCTATCGAATTTACAGCTAAACCTCCTTTCGAGGTTTCTTTATATTTATCGGACATGTCTTTGCCTGTCTCTTTCATGGTTTGAATGACTTTATCCAAAGAAACATAATGCTCACCATCACCATTGAGCGCCATCTGTGCTGCGTTAATGGCTTTTACAGCAGCAATAGCATTACGCTCAATACATGGAATTTGTACTAAGCCACCCACAGGATCACAAGTCAGTCCTAGATTATGTTCTAATCCAATTTCGGCAGCATGTTCAACTTGTTCAGGTGTTCCATTTAGAATTTCAGCTAAACCAGCTGAGGCCATTGCACATGCTGAACCGACCTCACCCTGACAGCCAACCTCAGCACCAGAAATAGAAGCATTCAATTTACATAAAATCCCAACGGCTGCGGCACTTAAAAAGAATTTTACAATCGTATCCTCAGATTCATCTTCGGAAAAATTCACGTAATAAGATAAAACTGCGGGGATAATGCCAGCCGCACCATTGGTCGGTGCAGTCACGACTCGACCACCTGCTGCATTTTCCTCATTTACTGCAAGTGCAAATAAATTCACCCATTCCATTGCATTAAAAGTGGTCGCGATCAGATTGCTATGTTCTTTTCTTAATAACCGTTGGTGAATACTTTTCGCGCGACGTTTTACATTTAATCCACCTGCCAAAATGCCATCATGCTGTAAACCACTTTGAATACAAGATTGCATCACATGCCAAATTGCCATGATTTTTTCACGTATCTCAGTTTCAGTTCGCCAGCTTTTTTCATTTTCTAGCATCAAATAACTAATGCTGCACTGATACTTTTTGCAAAGTGCTAAAAGTTCCTTTGCGCTTTGAAATGGATAAGGAATCCGAGTTTTATCTTCAATAAAACTTCCTTGGTCTATATGACTCTCATCTAAGATAAAACCGCCCCCTATCGAATAATAAGTATTGGCATAGACTTCATTGTTTTGCTGATCAAATGCAATAATTTTCATTGCATTCGGGTGATAAGGCAAAGCTTCATCTATAAAGAGGATATCTTGATTTGCATCAAATGGAATGGAGTGAGTCCCTGCAATTTTTAAAATTTTAGAGTTTAAATCGTGTTCAAGAGTTAAATGACTTTCTAGAATATTGATTGTTTCAGGATCATTACCCATTAGCCCCAGTAAAGTTGCTTTGTCTGTAGCATGACCGATTCCTGTTGAAGATAATGAACCGTATAAGTAAATTTTAATCTGTTTGACCTTTTCTAAATCACGGCGTTGTTGCAATACCTCGACAAAACGATATGCTGCTCGCATCGGTGCGACAGTATGTGAACTTGAAGGACCTACACCGATTTTAAAAAGATCAAATACACTCAAAGCCATGTGTGATTATTCCTATAATGCTCCCATTTCTATTTTTTATAATTTTTTAATTGAGGGAAATTCTATAAATGATAAAAAACAATAACCACAACCGTAAACGATTGTGGTTAAAGGTAAAACTTACTTTAGATTAAATACTGAGTAAAGAATTTAGTGTTTCAGAAACATTCTTAGATTTAACTTTCGGCTGCATCGCTTTAAGTGCTTGCTGTACCTGAGAACGCTGAGGTTCGGCTAAGGTGTACCAACGTGACAACACTTGTAATAAACGAGAACCTAAAATTGGATTTTTCTCATCAAGATAAGTCGCAAGATTAATGAAATGTTCAACGCCAAAACTCCATGTATTCACGGGACTATTAGATAATCCACCACTCACAGAGCGAATACGATTCGGTGTACCTAGATCATAATCAGGATGCTTAGTGAGGTATTCTATGGTTTCTGCAGTCGCATTAGGGTTAGATGATTGAATCGTAAACCATTGATCTAAAGATAAAGCTTCATCTTTGAAACGATTATAGAAATCATCCAATACCGACTGGGCTTGAGGTGCATCATTCCAAACAAGAACCCGCAAAGCACCTAAACGCTCAGTCATATTTCCTGTTTGCTGATATTGCTGATAAGCCAAATCGAAAGCAGATTCATCACCTTGACGTGCCAACATATTTAACATGATGTTTTTCAGTGCACGTACACCCATAGCCAAAGAAAACTCTTTCTGCAAGTCAGGATCAAGCGCTAAATAGGTTTCCTTCCAGAACGAGCCAAGTTCACGTGCCAAACGATTTATAACTGCTTCACGTTTTTCACGTACTAATTCTGGTTCATAATCTTGATCGATACGGCTACCTAAGTAACTTTCACTTGGAACATCAAACAAACGTGATGCAAGTAAAGGATCTTTATTAACCAAATCAGGCAAAGTATTTTTAATTGCTTGGATGTAGGTATCTGCTTGATGATCTTCTAATAAAATACGTTCTAGCAACGTTTGTGTCGCTTGCCATTGGTTAAAACCATTGGTTTCATGTTGAATCAAGAAAGCCAGATCATCATTTGAATAATCAAAGCTTAAATTCACTGGTGCAGAGAAATTACGTAGTAATGAAGCGACTGGTTGTTCGGTCACATCTGTGAATTCAATAGTAGCTTCATCTTGATCAAATAGGTAAACGCCATCTTTTACATCATTTACAAACAGATCAGCACTATTCAAAGTGTACTGCTCACCTGTTTTTGCATTGAACAATGCTAAAGCAACTGGGATTGGCACAGCTTTCAAATTTGGATATTTAGGATGTGCTTTTAGACTTTGTTTCAAGCTTAAACGATAGGTCTTTGCAGCCGCATCGTATTCACCTTTTGCTTCTAGCTTAGGTGTACCAGGTTGGTTATACCACGTAAGGAAATTTGATAAATCCACACCTGAGCCTGCACTGAGTGCAGCAACCCAATCTTCAACAGTAACCGCTTGACCATCATGACGAAGGAAATATTCATCTGTGCCTTTACGGTATTTTTCTTTACCTAAAAGTGTTGCCATCATGCGGTTAATTTCCGCACCTTTTTCATAAACTGTCGCTGTGTAGAAATTATTGATTTCCACAAAATGATCTGGACGAGGAGGATGAGATAAAGGACCTGCATCTTCAGGGAATTGATGTGCTTTTAATACAGCAACATCATCGATACGCTGTACTGCTGCCGACTGTAAATCCTCAGAGAAAGACTGATCTCGGAATACAGTTAAGCCTTCTTTTAAGCAAAGCTGAAACCAATCACGACAAGTAATACGGTTACCAGTCCAGTTATGGAAATATTCATGTGCAATCACCGATTGAACACGCATGATTGCAGCATCAGTCGTATATTCTTCATCAGCAAGTACACAAGAAGTATTAAAGATATTTAAGCCTTTATTCTCCATCGCACCCATATTGAATTGGCTGACAGCCACAATCATATAGTTGTCGAGATCATAAGGACGACCATAATGTTCCTCATCCCAACGCATCGAATGCTTTAATGCTTCCATCGCAATATGACATTTTGGAATATCTTTCTCGATCGCGTAAATTTCTAAGGCAACATCACGACCTTCAGAAGTTGTATAACGATCTCTCAATACCGCTAAATCACCAATGACACAGGCGAATAAGTAACTTGGTTTCTTGGTTGGATCTTGCCAAATTGCAAAATGACGATCTTCACCTGCCTCACCCGTTTCCAGTAAGTTACCGTTTGCCAATAAAACAGGATATTTTTTGTCTGCTTCTACACGCGTTGTGAAGACAGACAATACATCAGGACGATCTGGATAAAAGGTAATTTTGCGGAAACCTTCAGGTTCATTTTGGGTAACAAATAAATCACCTGCCTTATATAAACCTTCCAGTTGGGTATTAGACTCTGGGTGAATGATCACCTGAGTTTGAATAATGACCTCATTTGGTGCATCGGTGATCTTTAATTGCTCTGTATCTAACTCATATTGATCGGCAGTTAATAATTCACCGTTGAGTTGAATAGATTTAAGTTCTAAATCACGTCCTAATAAGATTAAAGCACCTGCCGCTTGTCTCTTCATCACTAATGTTGAATCAACAATCGTATGATCATCATAGACTTGTATATCTAAGTTGATTGATTCAACAAAAAAAGATGGTTTTTGATAGTCTTTCAAATAAATGGTTTGATCTGCTTGTACAGGAGGTTGCGCCGCAATATTCATCAGTAATCCTTAATCTTTCATCATGTCGTTAGATGGTCTTGTTGGCAAGACTTCTTGATTTGCAAATCATACGCCAACTTATAAATCCTGTCTTTAGAACCACAGTATTGGGTTTGTATAAACGAATTTCAAATTTAAACGTTGAATCAACTTATCGTTTAGACAAAATTACAACACTGTTTTCCATTCTTAAATCAAAAATACAAAAGCAAATGTCACTCATCGACTAACTTACATTTTTTTGCTGTGTTTAACATTTTGTGCACGGTTATTGCTTAATCATATATGCCAAAGTAGGTATGTAAAAATAACAAGTGAGGGTTTTATTATGGAATTAAAAGCGCATCTATATCGTTTAGAAAACATTAAAGCAATTCACGATCTCGCAACGGCTGGAATTGATCATCAAGTTATTTCAGTCTTTTTATCAGCAGAAGGCATTTGTATTACACCAATTGAAGTAACAAATATTGTGAATACTTACGATGCCTTAGGTAAAGAAAAAGTCCCAACAAAAAAAGTACAAGCCTTACTCGCTGCTAAAAAAATCTGTCAGGAGGACGAAAATTTACCATGCCCTGTTTAATCAAATTCAACCCAACAAAAAACCTCGAATTAATCGAGGTTTTTTTATTCATTTAGAAGTTATGGATTAGCACTATCCGTTCTTAGCCAAACAACCGTTCGCCCGAGAGCAGAAACACCCATATAACCACGCATACGAAGACGCTTTCCTTCGCCAGTCACAACACCCTTGCCTTTGTAGATGCGACCCGAAGTCGGTTCCAACACACGACCATCAATATATGAGTCAGGTTTATCTGGATCTTCTCTAAATCCTGAAAGAATTTGCAGTCCCAATATCGGCTTATTGGTAAAAGGTGCAGGACATTTTGAACAGTTTGTTAAGGCAATACCATGTGAATTTGGATAACGATAGACAATTTTCCCGTGATAACGCCCATCATTTCCTTTACGGATCTCAACAATTGAAAGCTGCTCACCTGTACGCTCTTCTATACTTTTCCAGTAACCTTCGATAGACGCAGAAAAACCTAACGCACTCACAAACGATAAACTAAGCCCCATGATTCCTTTCATGAGCATTTGATTCAACATATTAACCCCGTCATTTTAAAAACTAAATTATTCATCTTTATAGATTTAATGCGCGAAAACTAACATAGTTTTAAACAATTTACACTGTACGCATGAGTTCTTTTGACTATAAAAGCAACATGATTAATCGTTCAGTACGAATCTATACCTGCGTACGACCTAGTGCAGAGATGCCCATATAGCCTCGCATACGCATACGCTTACCATCTGCACTTAACTGAGCTTTACCTTTGTAAATATTACCAGTTTTAGGCTCTAAGACCCGACCATCAATATACTGATTCGGTTTCTTAGGATCTTCTTTCAAACCCCAAGCGATTTGCAGTCCTAAGATTGGTTTATTTTTAAAAGGTTCAGGACATTTAACACAGTTCGTCAATACTGCTCCACCTGGCACTGGATAGCGATACACAATCGTTCCAGTATACGTATTATCAGGTTTCTTTTTTAATTCGATAATTGAAAGTTGTTCGCCTGTTCGATCGTCAATACTTTTCCAAAAACCTTCAGGTGTAGCTGCAAAAGTCATCAAACTAGATAAGGCTAATGACATGCTCATGAGTCCTTTCATGAGTGAGTTTTTTTGCATAAATCGCTCCGTAATGCAAAATAGATCCATCTAAGATACATATGTATTACAATGCTGACTGGCAGTCAATCAGACTTGAGCATATTTAATTACTTAAAATCAAAATATTTCTTAATAAAATCACATATTGAAAAACTAATATTAACCACTTCACATTTTAGCATTATTCAACAACACCATTTGAGATTCTATCCAATCTAAATATCTTCAATTTCACCTCAAAACTATTGCCACATATACAACTCCTCCCATCGTTGTAAATCTATTTTAATCTTTACATCATAGAATATGCTCTACATGTATAATTACCGTTTTGAGGTTCAGAGGTAATAATTCAATGGAATTACAGATTCTACAAAAACAGTTAGATGAAAGTAGCCATTGCCCTTTATGCCACGCTTCAATGTATTGGATTGAAGCTGAACAATATTCACAAGAAATTCAATTTCACGAATGTAGCCATTGCCAACATCGAGTATTTACAAATAGCAGTAAGTTAAATTGCCATTGTGATCAATGTACAGCTCAGCGTAAGAAACAAACACAACAAACAAAAATTCAAGAACAACGTAAATACAAAGTCAAAGACGAAGTCATCTACAGCTTGAATCAGCTCAGCTTTATTCATAAGTTGTTCTTATTAAGTCTACTTGATGGATATGCCCGTGAAGATGTTCAACATGATGAACTCATTCATTGGAAAAATATTAAGTACCATGAGATTACTCCAAACTATTTATTTCAAAATCAAATTGTTAAAGAGCTATTAAATAGTGGAATCTTAAAATCTCCAGATTCAAGTATCGAGACAGAAAGTTTTTACTTAAATATAAGACTTGATGGCTATTCTGATCCGAGTTTATTCAGTGTTGCTCAGCAACTTCGATATTGGTTTTACGAAAATTTAAGTTTAGGTATTCCATTTAAAACAGTAGATGAAGTAAAAGATGCACTTTATCTTGTTTTATATCAAGAAATTGTCCAGTTTATGCAATTTTACTGTCGTACGTGGGGTATCCAAATTGCAGGTAATCGCTCTTTTCAAGGCTTTTGCTATCGATTAATGGAAAATCTAGCTGTTGGTCAACTCTTTTATTTGATTCAAACTGCATTGGAATATTTGTATAAGCAAAAAGCGCTACAAGTTAAAAATGAAAAGTTTATTAACACTAATCTCTTGAAAAAAACCTTAGAGCAGTATCGAGAACGAGCAACAACTGAGCGTTGGGAAACAAGCACTTTACCAAGACCTCATAACATTCCGTTGAGTAAAATGAGTGAAGTCTTGTTATTTAAATTTCTTGGTTATGATGAAAGTATTTTTTTCCAACCAATTTGGAAGTCATGGCGCAAGATTGAACCACGTTTAAATTTTTATTCAGTAAAGCGTTGTATGTATTGTGGTTCGAATGATCTTGCGGTTGATTATGATGCAAAAGATTATGTTTCGTTGATTTGTCGCCAATGTAAACATCAAGACCACTATTTTACACGCTAAAATTTAGCAACTAGTTTCATAAAGTAAGGATTCGATATGTCTTTAAAACAACAGCTTATTGATCAAGTGATTGAGGCTTGGCATTCCTTACAAGACAAAGTTCCTCTTGTTCAATGTATCACCAATAGCGTTGCAACGAATTACACTGCGAATATCTTGCTTGCTGCTGGTGCTTCTCCAGCCATGATCGACAATCCTTTTGAAGCTGAAGCATTCACTAAAATTAGTTCCGCGCTTAGTATCAATACTGGGACCCCCACGACGGAACAAACGCAAGCGATGCTCATTTCTGCACGGACAGCACAGCAGCAGCAAACGCCTTGGGTACTTGATCCAGTAGGTTATGGAGCAGTTTTGCGATGGCGGAGCGAGACAGTAGACCAGTTATTAAACTTTAAACCCAATATTATTCGGGCAAATGCTTCTGAAATTAGCACCCTAGCTGGTAATCAAACAGAATCGAAAGGTGTAGACAGCACATTAAACAGCCAAGATGTTTATGAACAAGCAAAAAGCTTATTGCAATATTCAGAGTGTATTGCGATTTCTGGCGAATCCGATTTCATCATTTCAAAACAACTAAATACAGTGATTCAGGTGAATGGTGGTTGCTATCTTCAACCTAAAATAACGGCAACAGGCTGTGCATTAGGCGCATTGACTGCTGCGTATCACGCTGTAAGCACGCCTACAATTGCTGCACTTGCATCCCATATACATTTTGCTATAGCTGGAAAATTGGCGTATGAACATGCTCAGACTGTGGGTAGTTTCAATGTCGCATTTTTAGATTATGTACATATGTTGGATGATAATTTGATTCGGCAATATGTCGATATTGAATTGTTATAATCCGAATTATGGATGAGCCATAGAATTTTAAAAAAATAAATATTAAGGCTATCAGTTGAGTTCAAACGGCATTGTTGCACAAAGCTATTCTTGAAGGCTTCGATACAGCGATTTAATGCTGTTTAATGATTAAATCTCTATTCTGTCTTTTTAAACATATGGTCACTGGCTTTGCTCAAAGCCTGATTAAACTCTGTGGTTTGAAGTGGACACACCAGATTACTCCACCCTCTGTAGACG
The DNA here is from genome assembly GCF_027854795.1 of Acinetobacter sp. AOR34_HL. Classification (NCBI taxonomy): domain Bacteria; kingdom Pseudomonadati; phylum Pseudomonadota; class Gammaproteobacteria; order Moraxellales; family Moraxellaceae; genus Acinetobacter; species Acinetobacter sp. AOR34_HL. Next base: position 49,623 of record NZ_JAKTID010000039.1, read on the forward strand.
ACAAAAGCATATTGATATTGCGATAAGCTATCAGAAAAGTCGTGACGGGTTACACCTACTCGTCGACTTTACAGGGTTAAAATTTTTTAGATGAAGGCGAATGGAAGCGTAAGAAACATCAGCCTGAATATCGTCGCCAATGGCGCAAACTGCATATTGGTATAGATGCTAAGACCCTTCAAATTCGAGCAGTTCAGCTCACAACAAACAATGTGAGTGATTCACAGGTGCTTGGTGATTTGCTTGATCAAATTCCGTTGAATGAACAAATTGATTCAGTCTATACAGATGGTGCTTATGACACAAAGCACTGCCGACAAGTCATTTTAGATCGAGATGCACATGCAGCCATTCCACCTAGGAAGAATGCAAAGCCTTGGGAAAGATAAGAAATTGAGATCTTTAGAGAGGAATGAATTATTAAAAACAGTCAAACGACTAGGTAGGTTACTTTGGAAAAAATGGTCTGGTTATCATCGTCGAAGTTTAGCGGAAACCAAAATGCATTGCATCAAATTATTAGACGATAAATTAACAGCAAGGAGTTTTCCTATTCATGTGAATGAGATTCATGCACATGTAGCAGTTTTGAATAAATTCACAGAATTAGGTCGCCCTCATACCGAAGTTGTCACTTGAATTTAGCTCAATTAGGGTAGCATTATCTTTCAAACCTTTGTGCAACAAAGCCGTTTACAACCAAAAGAACAAAATGGAACTTATTACTATTGCAAAACCAAAAAACATTGACGACTTAATATAAAACCATATTTTTTTATGTTGATCTATTACTTCTATTGCCGAGTTAAAATTCAACCCATAGAATAGTTTTCTTTTTTCAAAAAAGTTTTCTAAGCTTTTTTCCGAAATAAAGAAAATTATATTGATAAAAGTAACACCTAAAATTACTGCCTCAATATTAGCAACATCCATTGATTTGTTTTTATACAAGTTTCCATAAAATATACTCTTCAAACCTTCATTACTATTCACGTATCTTGCAGCCAATTGGTGAAAAATCGCCCACAACACAACAGATAATAATAAATAAATTACTAATAAATCTTTAAGCAACATATAAATCCCAATTATTTAAGTCTTTCATAGCTATATTCTGCAATTGTCGCACCAGTAACTCCACCCAAATATCCTCCACCCAAAGTAAATACAACACCAGCTACTCCTAATACAACAAGGACTGGAAGTCCAACAGTTCCTCCAGCAACACCTATTACAATAGCACCAACTGCAGCTCCAGCTTTAGCTCCCAGAACTCCACCAATAAGCCCCCCCTCAATTTTTCCAGTTTGCTTAATAATTTCTTTTCTAGTAGCCTCTGAATCACCAGTCTTATAAGCATCTGCAACAGATTGCCCGCTGCTAATAATATCCCAAGCAAAAACTAAACGACCACCATATTTTAAACCTTTACTAACTTTCGAGGTTTCATCCATATTTTTAATATATTCATCAATACTACTATTATTTTTAGCTCGAACAAAAACAGTACGTCTTATTGCATCTCTATCATTCTTATAATTAATTCCATGATTCCATGAAAAAAATTTTTGGCCTGCAGCTTGGTTCATTCTTTTTATATCACTGGCATATTGCCTTTCAAAGCCAGCAAAGTGTCTCCTTGTCGATATTTTACTTTTTATACTTTTTTCATAGTCCATATATTTAAGTAAAGCAGTATAGCTACTAGCAGCTTCCTTATTTGCATGTCCTATTAAATTAACGGCACTATCCACCCCTTCTTTTGCAGCAAAAACAAATGGATCTTTTTTTAAATTTTCTGCAAAAAGTTCATGAAAATCAGGAGTTATGGGTTCCTTTACAAAACCAACTAGATCACTCTGTTTCTTTATTTCTTGTAATTGATCGTATGTGTTAGCAAAATATAAAGGATCAAAACTCGAGTCTTTTAACAGCGATTTTAATTTAGACTCAGCTTGACTTGCTTTTACACGATAATCAGCTAAGTCCTTTGCAGTAGTACTGTTAGACAAAATAAGAATTTGGCCTGGTATTAAAATTTTTATAGGCGCGATATTTTCAATGTGTGCATTGTTACTTCTTAAAACATCCCAATCAGAACATGTTAATGGACGTTTAAATACTCGTTTAGACCAATCCATCATTGTTTCTTTTTGTTTAACCAAATACCAACCGACTTTACCATCGTTTAAATAAATTTCTTTAATGTTTTCAGTAGCTTTTTTAGTAATCGCACTTGTCGTTTTTATGCTAAAAGCACTCCAATTACTTTTTGTTGAATAGGCTTTGGCAGAAATTTTTTGCAGTGGCTCTCCCCGAATATAAACCTCATAAATCAAAACAGTATTTATATTATGAATTTCATACCATTGAGTAAAACCTTGTTCATCAAAACGGCCTTCAAAAATTGTTTGTTTATTCGTACTTTTGTTATGAACAACAAACTTATATGTCAAATCTTTTAACTTTAAAGGAGCTTGTACATTAAGCTTTAATCGACTGTGATGCATATCTGCTCCTTATTCTTCCGCATTTCCATCTTCTTCAGCTTCTTCAGCTTCTTCAATCTCATTGACCATGACCCTTGTTGTCAGGGATTGAGCTGAAGCCGTGGTTTTTAAATTCATAAACCCATTTCTATCCGTTACACCCTTTTGGATATTCCCACTTTCATCAATAAGAAGATAAGGTCTTTTCATTAATGCCTGATTTTCTTTATTTTTAACTAAATATTGAAGAATATAGGGGTTATCCATTTCAGGCAAAACAGGCATTTGTGGTGATATAGTTGCCCCATCCATAAACAAATGCTGCCCTACTTTTGCTTCAAACTTGCCACTGGTCACAGGGAAAATACCTGAACCATTCAGTTTGATCTGAGAACCACCGGCAGTAATCACAATTTCTTTGGGGCTAGTGATCTCAATGCGGTCTTCGGTTGAAATAATCTGAATGCCTTGCTTGGCCAGTAAGTCCATGCCATCCGATTGAGCCTGAACCTCAAACTTACCTTTGGCAGCAACCTGCTTAATCCCACTCTCTGCGGCAAACAGGCTAATCCTGTTTTGTGCATGCGTAACCAGGTCCTTCTGTGTACTTAAATTGATACTATCACCTGCAAACTGGTTGATCTGCCCATCCGCAGATAAATGAATATCTTCATTGGTACTTAAACCAATACCCGCACGTGAGTTCAGCAATAATAGTGATTTTTTAAATTGAGCAATTTTATCTTGAATCTGCTCAGCGAATTCTTTGAGTTGATCAACGGATTCAATTTCATCGGTCTGCTGGTTCTTGGCCACTTCACTTAAGGCTTTGGCATTGTTTTGATTGCCTTCCAGCTGCTGCTTGGCAGGCTGTACATCAAGATGTTCACCTTGCGCCTTATCCTGTTTATGCGTGGAAACGAGTAAACCTTCACCTGCACGTACTGCACCCCATTGATCTGTACGCAATTCAAAGCCTTCACCGCGGTCTTCGCTTTCCGCTGTAGCTTTTGGGTGGCTCAGTTTACCAAGATTCAACTGGCTGGCAGCATGACTGCTTTGCAGTTGCGCACTGATCTGACCTGTAGTGTCATCAAAACGCAGTTGGTTAAAACCTTCGCCCTGATATTCTCTGGACTTAATCCCTGCCAGTTTTTTGGTGTCTGGCAGCTTGCCGGCATTGTCGAACTTGGTTGGACTGCGATGGGCTTCGTGAATGCGTCCGACCACAAATGGACGGTCAATGTTGCCATCAAAGAAGTCAATTACCACGATTTCATCGATACGTGGCAGGAAGCGTGCACCATAGCCTTCACCAGCCCAAGGGGTCAGTACATCGACCCAGGCTGAATCGGTATCGTTGTCATTGGCCCCCGCACCACCATCGTGGTTATGGTCTTCACTACGGGTAAACAAGAAACGGACTTTGACACGGCCCCATTCATCCACATGGATTTCTTCACCGCTTGGCCCTACCACTTTAGCGCGTTGTGGGTGTACTGTGGGTCGGTGTTGCTCTGGTTGATATTCAGGGACTGTTTTGATGTTACGGCGTTGTAAGGTCAGTGTATTGGCTTGGCGTTCTTCTTTATTGGTTTGGATATTGGCATTTTGCCAATTGCTTTGTTGCAGCAATTGGTTAATTTGCTGGTTCAGATCTTTGGGAAGGTTGTTTTGATTATAGTAGCTTTTGCCTGTAATCAGAAATTCTTGATCTGATCCACTGTGTTGGTCTATTGCAGGATGTTCAGTCAGTTGAAACCAGTAGCCTACTTGTGTATCACGTACCGTAGTTTGAGCGGTGAAGTATTTGGATTGTAGGTCGTGATAGTGTCCTAAGATTTGGTTAAACTTTTCGATTTGTGAGTTGCCTGATGCGGTCGCTCCATCTTCTCCGTTGAGGTCTTGCATCCATGCTGGGCTAAAGTGCCATGCATCCTCTAAGCTGAGACTGGCATTGTCGTAGTGTGCACTATGTTGATGGGTACTTTGTACACGTCCTGCACCCTGTTCTTGTTTCAGTACATCAGCTTGCCAGCGTTGGATATACACACTATTGGGTTGCAGTGAGCGTTGTCCTATCAAACTAGTCATACTGTCATATTTTTCTGTGGCGTTACTGCGATGGTATCGAATCTGTCGACGCGCTAAAGTTCGGTATTGACTGTTGTCATCAATCAGACGGAGTTTTTGGGGTTGGATGGCTGCACTGCTGTTTGGCACGATCAGCAGTGCTTCATCAATAAGCCAGTTGATGCCTTCACTACGTAATAATCGAGTTAAGAACTCATAGTCCGTTTCGTTGTGTTGCATGATAAATGGACGGACACCATCGTCTTGTTGTAGTCCATTTAAATCAAGGCTTAGGCTCGCAGCGAAGAGTGGGCTTTTTTGTTGCCATTCTTTAAATACAATCTCTATAACATCAACCACAGTTTTATTGATAAACACACGGCTATTGCGACGTTTTTTCCACAGTGCAGTAGGATCTTCAAGTGTAAGTTTATAGAGGCTTAAACTGCCGTCGGATTGGCCCTGAAAGGCCTGAGTAATAAGACCTGTAGTGCGAAACAATTGTCCTGAGTCAGTGACTTGATCAACCGCGACTTGGCTACCAATGAATTGTTTTAATGAAATCGTAGCATCAGTGGATAAGCAAATCAGTTCCGCACGGATGCCTTGATTGATTTCATGTTGCCCATCTATGCGTTGTAAAAAGACTTCGGCATTTAATATAGGATTGGAAAATTGAATATGGAGGGCACGTTTTTGTGAAGTGATGCCTAATTGATCTAATGCGCGAAATATATTATTCAACATCTCTTGTTATTTAATATTGACTTAAATTTCGCGCATTCTATAAACCATAGACTAATCTGTCTATATTTTTAATGTTAATTTATTGCAACAAATTAACTAATCTGTTGAATTCTCAAAATTAATCTCGTAATTTCAATCATACGGTAGACTTAAAATAATTTTCTTTATCTACATCAATAACTTCAACACAAATTTGTGTTTTAAAATCTGAATCAGATTGTAAATATTTTTTTATTTTAAGTGCCTGTAAAAGTGCTTCACCAAGTTGCTTTTTCTGTTCTGCAGTTCGACCACTTAACAGATATAACTTGAGATGAATATATGCTTCTAAAGGCAGATCTATACCTATTAAAAAACTCTGATCTTTGAAAATTCGTGACTTAATGTCCTGTTCGACAAATTGCTTCGAGTCAAGTAATGTTGAATTAATTTGCTCTAATAATTGAACTTCATCTAAATCAATCAAGTTTGCTGAATAGTTCACTATGATATGAGGCATACAATCATCCTATTCTATAAATAACAATGCCAAACGCACCTGATCATAAGCCATTCTCGGACTAGTTGCTTCAACAATCGGGCGTAATTTAATAGAGCCATCATCCGTAAAATGTTCTGGATTTTTACGCTTGCTCAATCGTTTATAGATTTTTCGAACTTCCTCAACAACTTCATCACCAGGATGTGCAACTGAAATATCCAAACCTTGCTCTTTGTGAAGGCGCGATAAATGATTGATGATGGTAGCTGGAGTCAAACCTCTCTCGTGAGCAATATCTTCAATTTCATAACCACCCTCAAACAATGCCTTCGTTTCATCCAAAGTAGCAGCCGCATAACTTTGCTTAGCTCCTTTGCTTAATTTTTTCTCATTTCGACTAATTTCAGTCGGGTTCAAAGTCCCCCCACAGTGTCGAATAAAGGCATTATGTTGAGTTGTCAAATCCATTTGTTCAAAGTTGATTTCCGCCTCACTCGAAAGCTCTTGAAAACGGCGATCAGCTTTTATTGCTAAACTATCCAACTCTAAAGCTTGCTCATTAAATCCAAGAAGTTTTAGACCTGTTAGTGATTTTAAACGCGAAAGAGCCACATACCCCTGACCTTTTTCAAAAGTATGGGTAAGATTGATTTCGGCAGCTTCTAAAGTCATTCCTTGGCTTTTATGAATCGTAATCGCCCATGCTAGACGTAATGGAATTTGTTGAAAACTTGCAATCACTTTGCCTGCTTCATTTTCAATTGACCATGTTTCTGGCTCAACCAATAATGTTGTTCCATCCGTCAATTTAACTTTTGGCAAGATCCCTTGTGTATCATCTTCCTCGAAGCCAATCACCTCTCCCAAGCTTCCATTGATATATCCCATATCAAAATTGTTTTTTACAAACATAACTTTGGCATGCTTTTTTAAGGTAAGTTCTTCAGGGGCGCGAACAGATGATTTCAAGGTTTCAATCAGTTTTTCATTCCCATCAACAACCGCATTGAATTGATGACTCTCGTTATCAATTTCATTCAAATGCTGATAATTGATGTTATCAACATCCATATTGTGTGTGTAAAGACGTGTAAACGTCTCACCTATATCGTGATGTTTAGACTGCTGCAAAGCTGAGATATGGTGATTTTCAATACTTTGAGCACGAATAGCGTTTAAAATTTGGTTAAGAATTTCATCGTCTTGACGATGTTGTTCGGTTAAATAGCAAACTCGAAATTTAGCTTCAACCCATGCATCAGACATAAAGCAAAATTTATCACGGTTGGCTTCACCGTTTCGACCTACGGGTGGTAACTGGAAAAAATCTCCCGCAACAATCACTTGTATGCCACCAAAAGCCTCATCGCTTTCTTTAAAATATTTTAAGACTTGATTAACAAGATTTAGCTGCTTAGCGTGCAGCATTGAAATTTCATCTATGATAAGAACCTGAGCATTTTCTAAATGTTCTTTTAAATACTTACGCTCTTTCATACGCTTAAGATCATCATCACTCAAGCTATCTTTAATTCCAATCCCTGCCCAAGTATGAATAGTCATACCATTCATATGCGTCGCGGCAATTCCAGTGGATGCAGTGATCGCTACTGGAACTTTACGCGCCTTGAGGTACATGATGTATTGATTGAGCGTATAGGTTTTACCTGCACCAGCTGAACCTGTTAGGAAAACATTTTCCCCAGCTTTGAGTATATTCAGTGCAGTTTCTTGTTTCATAATTTCGTCAGTCAAAAACAACAGCACATAGCTTAACGATTTTTTAAGAAAAATAAAAATCTAGCTGTTTAGAGAACTGCCAATGTCGCAGATTTGGATTGACAACTTATGGTTTTCATTTAATGTGTTTGCTAATGAATTTTGACTCGATCTATAACAATGAATACTTCAAACCTTCATACATATCAAACAGATATATTAGGTGAGGATTATCAGCAACTGACTTTAAATTTTGCTGATGATTACGATGGCAAAGTCGTGGCAACATTAATTCGAAAAAAAGCCCACAACCCAACAAAAAAAGCTGTTTTGTATATTCATGGTTTTGCTGATTATTTTTTTCAAACTGAAATGGCTGAAAAATTTAATCAACATGGTTATGACTTTTATGCGCTCGACCTAAGAAAATATGGTCGTTCAAAGCTTCCGCATCAGAAATTGTATTATGTACTTGATTTAAGAGAATATGATGCTGAAATCAGTAAAGCACTCGAGATCATAGCTAAAGAAAATCATAATCAAGTTCTATTGGCAGGACATTCAACGGGTGGACTCATCTCAACCTTATATGCTGCGCATTATCCTGATCATCGTTTAATTAAAGCATTATGGGCAAATAGCCCATTTTATGACTTTTATAAAAGTGTGATTGAGAAAAAAGTCGGTATTCCTCTATTAAGTGAAGCAGGTAAACATTTACCCAATGCCAAATTTCCAAGTGGACTAAACCCTTGGTATACCCCAAGTTTGCATAAAGACTTTTATGGAGAGTGGGATTTCAATTTAGATTGGAAACCTAAATCTATGCCATTTGTACATTTGTGTTTCGTTCACGCGATTCATGAAGCGCAAAAAGAAATTCATCGTGGTGTAAGTTTGAAAATTCCAACGCTGATCATGCATTCCCATCAATCTAAATATCCTAAAAAATGGGGTATAGATGCGCAGCAAAGCGATGTGATTCTTGATGTGAAAGATATGATTCACAATGCTAAGAAAATGAAAGGTGATGTACAAACTTTAGCAATTCATAATGGTTTACATGATCTTGTTCTGTCGGCGCCACCTGTTCGTGAAAACGTTTACCAACAATTGTTCCAATGGTTAGAACAAAAAATTCAATAATCATATTTATATTTGGCTGATTGAATCAGAGCAGTTATGAACTAGTTCTGATTTGGTCAGCTTCAATTTAAAAATGCACCAAATTTTAGCATTTTCTAAAAAAAGCCAAGCCATCAACGCTAAAAACAAACAAATTCAGTGCATAAAAAATAGTCATAAATTTATAAAAACCCCAAATATTTTACCAAATGGAATAAAAAACACTCTTCTAACCCATCTGACGACATTTTAGGCATCAGTTTTGCACCTCATAAGATGAATAAATCTTATTGGAGTGTTTTATGAATCACTCAAAATCTCCCTCATTTACTGCAAATGATACGTCTATTAACTCAGATGAATACTTTTCACAACGCCAACTTAAACAAGGATCTGTTGGTTGGATATTATTGATTGGACTCGGTGTAGCTTATGTCATTTCAGGGGATTTCGCTGGTTGGAATTTTGGACTCGCTCAAGGTGGTTGGGGCGGAATGTTTATTGCCACCATTTTAGTTGCGATTATGTATTTGTGCTTATGCCTATCAATGTCAGAAATGTCGACTATGATGCCAACTGCAGGTGGCGGATATAGTTTTGCACGTAGCATTTGGACCTTTCGGCGGATACCTGACAGGCACAGCGATATTGATTGAATATGCAATCGCTCCTGCTGCAATTGCTGTGTTTATTGGCGCTTATTGTGAATCATTATTTGGTATCAATGGGTGGATGATTTATCTAGCCTGTTATCTCATTTTTATGGAGATTCATTTAAAGGGTGCTGGTGAAGCGCTAAGCATTATTTTTGCAATCACTTCGATTGCAGTTCTAGCATTGATTGTTTTTATTGCAGCAATGCTGCCACATTTCCAATTTTATAATCTTTTTAATATATCTACCACTTCAGCAGCAGGTGCAAACGCCTTCTTACCGAATGGCTATATAGGCATATGGGCAGCAGTACCTTTTGCCATCTGGTTTTTTCTCGCCGTTGAAGGTGTCCCTCTAGCAGCTGAAGAAGCAAAAGAACCTCAGAAATCTCTCCCTCGTGGACTAATTGGTGCAATGTTGATCCTGACGACTTTCGCATTACTGATTTTGATCTTAGGTGTTGGTGCCGCAGGTGAAGATACATTAAAAAATTCTGGAGCCCCTTTAGTTGATGCACTCATTACTGTGTATGGTAAGGATTCTTGGTTAGCAACTTTTGTTAATTTCGTTGGTTTAGCTGGACTGATTGCAAGCTTCTTTTCCATTATTTATGCTTATTCTCGCCAATTTTTTGCATTATCACGCGCTGGTTATCTTCCTACATCCTTATCATTGACCAATAAAAACAAAGCGCCTTATTTGGCAATTATTATCCCAGGTATCATCGGTTTTTTCCTGTCATTGACCAAACAAGGTGATGCACTGATTTTAAAGGTTGTCTTAGAGAAGGTGGTCATTGGTCACATCAGTTTCATGATTTGCTACAATACAGCTTACTGCGTTCCGATTGGTGTACCAGTTAATATCACAAGCTCAGCTTGTTGAATAAAAATTCAATCAAAATTAATAAAAGAGTTTAATCAAATTTATGAATCTTCAAACTTCATTTCCAAAGACAATTTATGCAATTCAACATCTTGCGTTTGAAGACCTCGGCTCTCTTGAAGATGTATTCTATCAATTAGGTTTTAGAGTAAGGTATTTTGAGGCTGGTGTAGATGATCTAACTCAAGCACTAAACTATGAAGGATTAACGATTATCCTTGGTGGTCCAATTGGCGTATATGAATCAGAAGATTACCCATTTTTAATTCATGAAATCGAAGGACTAAAACAACGCTTAAAAGACAACAAACCTACTATAGGGATTTGTTTAGGCGCGCAATTAATTGCTTATGCTCTAGGTGCAAAAGTTTATGCTGGTCATACTAAAGAGATCGGTTGGGATAAATTAAAAATAAATCAGAAAGAGCATAATCTTTTAAATCCTCTTGAAAATATTCATGTTTTACATTGGCATGGAGATACTTTTGATTTGCCAGACGAAGCTACGCTACTCGCAAGCTCTGAACTTTACCCAAATCAAGCATTCCAAATTGGAAAGAATATTTTGGGATTACAATTTCATATCGAAATTAATAAAGATAATTTCGAACGATGGTTAATCGGTCATACTTGTGAAATAAGACAAACAGGCGTTTCGATTTCACAACTAAGAACAGATAATCAATTATATGCTGATAAGTTAGAACAAAGTTGCTCTATGGCTATTCAGCAATATTTATCTCAAATTTGCTAAATCATGATTACGTTGTTTATTGATTAGATATTAATTTTATCTAACAAATAAGAACTATTATTAATATTAACAATTTAATACAAAGAAAAAATTTATTGAACTGATTAGAATTATTGCAAAAATATCGTATGCAGTTACAATTGTTACCTAAATGTTATGAAAATACATTTTTATTTAATATTTTTGTGGTAGTGAAATGGACATCTTAAAATTTATCAAAAGTTTCAATACGGTTAACACATACTTAACATTAGCAATTTTTTTGCTTTGTACATTAGTTATTTATTTTTATCATCTAAATCCAAATAACTAAGTAAGAATTACTGTGTAAGTAGAGTAACTAAATAAACTTTATAGTTATTAAAGTTAAAAAAGGGGGATATTCCCACTGCTGTCCCATAGTTTGCTTTAAATAAAAAAACCTGAGTCTAAATAGTTAAAATATGAGTGCAAACAAACACTTTAACTATAAAGGACTCAGGTTTT